>JBJKRK010000121.1:0-5879 GCA_046704705.1 Candidatus Limnocylindrales bacterium
CGCCTCGGCGGCGCCCGCCTCCGCGGCGCCGGCCTCCGCGGCGCCAGCGGCTCACGGCACGCGGCCCGGGATCGGCCATGCGGCCCCGCAGCGCCCGCAACCCCCGTGGGCGGCATGAACGGCTATCCTCAAGGCGTGCCCGAGCACGTCCATCCCCGGCAGCCCACCCGGGTCGCCATCGTCGGCGCCGGCAACGTCGGCGCGACGTTCGCCTACACGCTCCTTCTCTCCGGCCTCGCTTCGGAGATCGTCCTGATCGACCTCAACCGGGATCGCGCCGAGGGCGAGGCGATGGACCTGAACCACTCCGTCCCGTTCGCCCATCCTGCGCGCGTGTGGGCCGGCGACTACGCCGATGCCGCGGGGGCCGCGATCACGGTCGTCACCGCCGGTGCCGCCCAGAAGCCCGGCGAGAGCCGCCTCGATCTCTCGCGGCGCAACGCGGCGATCATGCGCCAGATCGTCCCGCAGGTGGCGCAGCACAACCCGGCCGGGATCATCCTGATGACGACGAACCCCGTCGACGTGCTGTCCCACGTGGCGTGGCGCGCCTCCGGGCTGCCCGCCGAGCGCGTCATCGGATCGGGCACGATCCTCGATACGGCACGTTTCCGGTACCTGCTGAGCGAGCACTTCGGCGTCGATCCGCGCAGCGTGCACGCGTACATCGTGGGGGAGCACGGCGACAGCGAGGTGCCCGTCTGGTCGCTCGCCAACATCGGGGGGATGCGGCTGCGGGACTTCTGCGCCGCACAGGGCGAACCGTTCGACGAGAGTGCGATGGCGGCCATCTTCGAGCAGACGCGCGATGCCGCCTACGCCATCATCGACCGCAAGGGCGCCACCTACTACGCGGTCGGTGCGGGCTTGCTGCGGGTGGTCGAGGCCGTGCTGCGCGACCAGCGGACGGTGCTGTCCGTGTCCAGCCTGATGCGCGACTACTACGGCATCGACGACCTGTACCTGAGCATCCCGGCGGTGATCGACCGGGGCGGCGTCGAGCAGGTGCTGCGGCTCCAGCTGAGCGAGCACGAGGTCGCCGGGCTGCGCCACTCCGCCGGGATCCTCCGTCAGACGCTGCGTGACATCGGAGAGCTCTGACCGCCCGTTGCGCCGTCGTTGGCCTCCGTGGCGCGCACGTCCGGGGTGGTCGAGCCGACCGACGGCTGGTCAGCCGGCGGCCCACCCTGATCCTTCGCGCGCGATGGCGTCCTGGGCCGAGGTAGCGGCCGCGGCGCCGGAGTTCGCAGCGCTCGTGCGTGGCTGCTTCGAGGTCCGCAAGCACGCCACGATCGCCACCCTGCGGCGCCACGGCGCGCCCCGCATCAGCGGCACCGAGGTGGAGTTCGGGGAGGATGGCAACCTCTACCTGGGGATGATGCCGGGCTCGAGGAAGGCGCTCGACCTGCGCCGCGATCCCCGACTGGCGCTCCACTCGCCCACGGCGGATCCGCCGCCGGACGATCCGGCCGGGTGGCCGGGCGAGGCGAAGATTGCTGGTGTCGCGGTCGAGGTATCGGACCGGACTCATGCGGACCTGCCGCACCGTTTTCGGATCGAGATCAGCGAGGTCGTGCGCACCAGCCTTGCTGCGACCGGCGACCGCCTGGTCGTCGAATCCTGGCATCCGGGTCGGGGCGTGGAGCGGATCGAGCGCGCCTGAGCTTTGGCGGCGAGGGCGGCCGTCGGGCGGCGGCGAGACGGGTCGGAACCGGCCATATAGTCACGGGGGAATGCCGATGCCGCATCCGGGGACCCACCTGGCCAGGTAGTCACGGGGGGAATGCCGATGCCGCATCCGGGGACCCACCTGGCCAGGTAGTCACGGGGGGAATGCCGATGCCGCATCCGGGGACCCACCTGGCCAGGTAGTCACGGGGGGAATGGTAGGCGTGGTCTTCGCCCGGCCCGAGGAGCGCGAGTCTGTCTGTCGCAGGCGAATCGAGCGTGCGGCCGGGCACCGGGCAGCGCTCACTTCCCGCGCCGAAACGGCGAAGCGAGCCCAGTAATCCCTGGATGCGAGCCCAGTAATCCCTGGATGCATGAATGACACGGTCTGCAGGGAATCGACCGGATGCGAGCCCTCCCGCGCAGCTACGTCTCGAATCCCGCGGCCAGCTCCCCATGCGAACGCAGTCCGGTGACGATCCGTGTCAACGAGGCCGGCGAAGGGGCGGCCTCGCGGGCGCTACCAGCCGTCCTTCACCGACCCGGTGTCCGACCGTGGCGGGCCCACGTGCGACCCGCCCGCCTCACCCGGTGGCGGCCCCGCGTCGCCCGTCGGGCCCAGTTCTCCCGCGGTCCACACGCCGGTGCCGCTGAGCCAGGTGGCCGAGACGTCGATCCGCATCGCCGCGAGGACTCGGGCAAGGCCCGAGCTGGCGAAGAGGATCGCGAACGTGGAGTAGGCGACCGGTCCGACGGCCATGACCGACGCCGAGACAAGCTGGCCGACCGTCACCGCCGCCCCATTGCGCGCGACGAAACGTCCCTGGTGCGCGATCGCTGAAGGACCCGCGACGAGCCGGAAGAGCCGTTCGTTCGAGGACAGCTGATCCGCCGATGCGCCCGCCGTCACGATCGCCGCGACCGCGACGAGCACCGGTGCGGCCCAGGGCGTGCCCGGGAGCGCGGTCAGGCCGAGCAGCATCGAGCCGCCTCGCAGCAGGTACGCCACGCGCAGGATGCGGGACGCCGAGTGCCGGTGCAGCAGCCCCCCGACGATGATCGATGCGGCGAGGGAAGCGCCGGCCGACACGGCGGACAGGACGATGGCGAAGCCGGCCGACAGGTGCAGCACGCTGATGACGTAGATCGACAGGAATGGCCCGAGCCCGGAGCCGAAGGAGGCGAAGGCCGCGATCCGGCCGAAGCGCCGCAGCTTGACCGGGTCAGACACGGGAGCATCGGCCAGCCGCGGGACACGGACGCGACCGGGATGCGGGAGGCTCGCGGCACCCCCGAGCTCCAAGAATCCGGCCAGCCCGGCAAGCAGGAACGGTGGAGCGTACGCGCCCGGACCGTACGCTCGCGCGGCGGCATCGATGAGAAGCGCGATGGGGAGGAGCAGGATCGCGCCGAGGCCGACGGCCACGCCCACGACCCGGGGGGCGACGAAGCGGCGCTCTTCCTCGGTGAGGACGACGTGGTACCAGGCGAGGAGGTTGGAGGTGGCGACGGAGCCGAAGGCCCCGCCGATTCCGAGCACCAGGGCGATCGCCGCGACGGCGATGCCATCGGGCAGCACGTGCAACCCGGCCAGCGTGGCGATGAACGCGAGCCACAGGCCACGTGTTTCGCCGGCGACGATCGCGAGCAGCGTCAACCCTTGAAGGTTCCCCTCGGTCCGGCGGAGCAGGCCCGGGATGCCGAGCTGCGCCATGCCTCCGGCGAGCGGCAGGATGCCGATGATCGTCGCCACCGCCGGCGGCGTGCCCAGCGCGAGCACGAGCGGGATCGCCAGCGCCGTCCCGGCGACGTTCGTCACGATCCCCTGAGCCGCCCCGATGACGTGAAAGGCCCGGTATCGCGACGAGGCGAACGCGCGCCATTCCGCCAGCGCGCTGCGCGCCGGGCGCGATCCTGGTGCGTCGCGGGAAGGAGTTACCGCCGGCACGGGCCGGTCTCCAGCGTCATCCTCGCGATCACGCCGTGCCGCCCACGATCGTGGCGAAGGGCATGCGGCGGACGATCGCGGCGCCCAGGATCGTGGCAGCGGCCACGGGCCGGACTGTCCCGGTCGACAGCCGCCGCCGCGCCCCGGTCATGGAGCACCCCGCCACGGCTACGCTCCGGGGTACTCGTGGTGTCGGATCTGCGAGCGATCGCCGATCCATTGCGCCGGCGGGGTCATCCAGTACAACGCCCAGGCATTGAGGAGCGACGCGTACGTGGCGCGAACCCGTGCGAAGTCGAGCCACGCCGCCTCGGCGTCGCGCAGCGGGTAGCCGGCCGCACCGAGCCGGCGACGGGCATCTTCGAACTCGAAGCGCTCGACGAGCGCGTCCGGCGCGTTCGAGAACCCGAAGTGGTGGCTCAGATCCTCGACCAGGTGACGCCCCGCGGCGTGGACCAGGCGGGCCTGCGCGAGCGACCCGTCCTCGATCGTCGTCATGATCAGCGTGGCCGCATCGAGCACCGCGCCGAGCGCGCTCACCCACGACTCGTGGTCGTGGCTCGAGCGGAAGTAGGGCAGCAGCGGGTACGCGAGATGGCTGTCCAGCACCTCCGCGGCCCACGTCTCCCAGGCCGAGAAGAACGCCGGCAGTTCGCCACGCAGGTCGTGGCGCCCGTACGTCTCGAGGAGTGCGACCCCGGAGGGCGGCGCGCCCGCGCGGACGTCGAGCTTGACGATCAGGACCTCCCGGCGCTGGAAGTTGCCGAAGAGGGAGAAGAGGAAGGTGATCACCAGCGCCACCACGCCGAAGCCCGTCGCCGCGGCCGCCAGCACGACGATCCGCGCCAGCGGACCGTTCGCGACGAGATCGCCGCCGATCGTCAGGACCGACGCGCCCGCGAAGTACGCCGCCGTGAGCAGGTCGCTCGGCGGAGGGGTGATCTGGTCGCGCAGCGCGAAGAGCATCAACCCGTATCCGACCACGACCGCGATGAGCCACACGACGAGGAGCAGGATCACCGCCAGCGGGGCGTACGAGCCGATGAACTGCTCGCGCTGCAGTCCCGTCCGGGTGCGCATCGCGACCCAGCGCCAGAACCGCCAGGTCCAGCGCACCAGGTTCTCGCCCAGGCGCACCCGGCTCGGCGTCGGGCGAGGCACCACCACGGACTCGAAGACGTCCCACAGCACCCATCCGACGAGCAGCGCGCCGACGACGAACTCGATGACCTCCACGGGCGCGCATCATCGCATGCCGGCAAGGATGCGGGGCGCGTCCGGCGTCAGGGGCGCCTCGGCACCGGCCGTATCGCACGCCCGGCGTCAGGGGCGCGACGTCGGGCTGACCGCCCCCATGCGGGAAACCCGAGCGGCGGAGGGTCCTGCAGTGGTCACGGAAGGCGGCGCCATCGGTTCGCTGCCGGCAGGCTCGACCAGCCAGAACTCGCCGGCCGCCACGGGCCACCGGCCGACGATCGCCCGCGCGGCAGCCGAGCCCGCCTGCGCATGCTCCGACAGCAGCAGACCCAGTTCGGCGGCCATCGCGGCGCCATCCGGGCGCGTCGTGACCGCCTCGTCGAGCCGCCCGGCCTGGACGCTTCGCCCTTCCAGCGCATCGACGCGATGCCCCACGGGGTCGTGGAGGTACGCACGTCCACCGGTCATCCCGGCGCCGAAGTTGCGCCCGATCGGGCCCAGGACCACCACGAGGCCACCGGTCATGTACTCGCACCCGTGCGGCCCTATCCCCTCCACGACTGCGTGCGCCCCGCTGTTGCGGACCGCGAACCGCATCCCGGCACGACCGACGACGTGCAGCCGACCGCCGGTCGCCCCGTACAGGCAGGTGTTGCCGGCGATCGCGTGCCGCCCGGCCGCGGGGAGGAGCTCCGACTCCGGCCGCACGCGCAGGATGCCGCCGGAGAGTCCCTTCCCGACGTAGTCGTTGGCCTGACCGACCAGGTCGAGCTCGACTCCCGGACCGGCGAATGCACCGAAGCTCTGACCGGCTGCGCCGGAGAGCCGCCAGTGGACCGGGTCGACCGAGGGGTCGCGCGCCTGTACGCCGCTCACGCGCGCCCCGAAGGAGCGGTCCGCGTTGGTGATCGCGATCGGGGCGGAACAGGGCGATCCCGGCACGTCCGCGGTCGGTCTCGTCTGGCCGTCCGCGGTGGACCCCGGCTCGGCCGCCGTCGGTCTCGTCTGGCCGGCCGCGGTAGACCCCCGCTCGGCCGCCGTCGGTCTCGTTGGGCCGGCCGCGCGC
>JBJKRK010000122.1:0-4558 GCA_046704705.1 Candidatus Limnocylindrales bacterium
CCATGCGCCTGCTCGCGCGCGTCGCGCAGGGGCTCGGCGAGGCCGGCGCGCCGGGGTCCTACGCGCCCGTGCCCGTCTCCACGTACCTCGACCGGCGGGCCTGACATGTCCTCCACCTTCGCGGGCCTGAACATCGGCCTGAGCGCCCTGGTGGCCAACCAGACCGCCATGGACGTCTCGGCTCAGAACACGGCCAACGCGAACACGGACGGCTACTCGCGCCAGCAGGTCGAGATGGTCGCCTCCACGCCCTATCCCGTGCCTGCGTTCAACCGCAGCGGCCAGGCGGGCCAGATGGGGACCGGCGTCACGGTCGCCGCGATCCAGCGCGTGCGCGACGCCTTCGTCGACCAGCAGTACCGTCAGGAGAACGCGGTCCTGGGCCAGTGGACCACCCGCCAGAACGAACTCTCACAGGTGGAGACGGTGTTCCCCGAGCCGGGCACGTCCGGCATCGGTACCGCGCTCAGCCAGTTCTGGGCGTCCTGGCAGGACCTCGCGGCCTCCCCCACCTCGACTGCGGCGATGGCGACGGTCGTGGAGCAGGGCCAGAACCTCGCGGCGGCCATCAACAGCGCCGCGACGCAGCTCAGCAGCGCGGTCAGCGGGATCGACTACCAGGTCGGGCAGCAGGTCGACCAGATCAACACGCTCGCCACGCAGATCGCCTCGCTGAATCAGCAGATCCAGGCCGTCACCGTCAGCGGCCAGAACGCCAACGACCTGTCCGACCAGCGCGACCTGGCCCTGGACAAGCTCAGCGCGATCGTGCCCATCGACGTGCAGCCCCAGCAGGATGGCACCGTGAGCGTGTCCATCGGCGGCGTCGCCCTGGTGAGCGGTTCGGTCACCCAGCAGGTCGCCACTGCCGCTGACGCGAACGGACACCTGGACCCGACGTGGGCGAGCACGGGCGGCCAGCTGTCGATCGGCAGCGACGAGGGCAGCCTGGGTGCGCTCCTCTCGCTCCGCGACACGAAGATCCCGGTCTACCAGTCCCAGCTCGACGCGCTCGCCGGCGGCGTCGCCAGCGCGGTGAACGCCGCGTACGAGGGCACCCTTGCCGGCACCGCGAGCGCGACCCCGTTCTTCACGGACGGCAGCGGCGACGGCGGCGTGCCGACCGCGGCGAACATCGCCGTCAACACGGTCTTCGCCGGCGATCCCGCGACCAACACGGCCGGCGACCCCACGCAGCTGGCCCAGCTCTCCGGCGCCGTCGCCCCGGCGGGCGGCGGCACGCCCACGCCGTTCGCGACCATCGCAGGAAACGTCGCCGACCTGCAGCAGGCCCAGCTCTCGTTCAGCGTTGGAGGCCAGGCGACCCAGCAGACCGCGACCGACTTCTACGCGAACCTGGTCGGGCAGGTCGGAAGCGACGCCCAGCAGGCCAGCACGATGCAGGGCAACCAGAACCTCATCGTGCAGCATCTGACCAGCCAGCGCGAGTCGGTGAGCGGCGTCTCGCTCGACGAGGAGGCGACCAACATGATCCTCTTCCAGCGCGGCTACGACGCGGCCTCGCGCGTGATCACCGCGATGGACCAGATGCTCGACCAGCTCATCAACCACACCGGTGTGGTCGGGCTGTAGGGACACGTCGATGCGCATCACCGACCGCATGATCGCCGAGAGCGCGCTGCGCAATACGGAGACGAGCCTGCAGGCCATGTCCGTCACGCAGGACCAGATCGGCTCCGGCAAGAAGCTCCTTCAGCCCTCCGACGACCCGACCGCCGTGGTCTCCTCGATCCAGACCAGCGACGCCCTGGCGCAGATCAACCAGTACCTGCGCAACATCGGCACCGCGACGAACCTGACCTCGGCGGCCGACTCGGCGCTCGCCGACGCGGGGACCGTCATGCAGCGGGCCAACGAGCTCGCCATCGAGGCGGCCAACGGGACGCTCGGCCCATCCGACCGGCAGGCGGTGGAGGCCGAGGTCGACCAGCTCACCGCGCAGCTCGTGACCGACGCGAACACGAAGGTCGGCGACACGTACATCTTCTCGGGCACCGGCGGTGCCTCCGGGACGGGCACCGTCGCCGCGTACAGCTACACCGGGGCGCAGGATACCGGCGGGACGTGGACGGCGCCCGGCAGCGTGAGCGCCTACCAGGGCGACGACAACGCCATGCAGGCGCGCATCTCGCCCGGGGTCACCGTGCAGATCAACGTCACTGCCGACAACGCCTTCGGGCCCGCGCTCAAGGCCCTGACGGAGCTGCAGAGCGACCTCGTGGCGGGCAACGCGCCCGCCGGCGCGACGCTGACGGACATCCAGCAGGGCCTGAACCAGATCACGCTCTCCCGGGCCTCGATCGGCGCCGCCGCGAACCGCCTGCAGCAGACGCAGTCGAACCTGCAGAACCAGCAGACGGCGGTGACCCAGCTCCTCTCCAGCCTGGACGACGTGGACATGGCATCCGCCATCAGCCAGCTGCAGCAGCAGCAGCTCACCTACAACGCTGCCCTCCAGGTGACAGGCAGGATCCTGCAGACGAGCCTGATCGATGTCCTCAAGTGAGGTGGAGTCCGTGGCCGAGCTGACCCTGCCCGACGGCCTGGTGGGGCTGCCGGCCCTGCGCCGATTCGCGCTCTCGCCGCTCGAGGGGACCCCGTTCCTGCGCCTCGACTCCCTGGACGACCCCGCGTTCGGCGTCGTCGCCGCACTGGCCGACGACATTCGCCCGGGCAGCCTGGGCGGGCTCGTCCAGCGGGGGTTCGCCGCACCCGGGGCCACGACCCTCGTGCTGCTCTCCACGCACGGCGACCCGCCGGCGATCACCGCGAACCTGGCCGGCCCCATCGTGGTCGACCCGGATGCCGCGACCGCCCGGCAGCTCGTGCTCGACGACCCGGCGTTTCCCCTGCGCGCCCCCGTGTCTCCACTGCGCGCCCCGGCCGGCGCGCCCCAGCTGGGCTGAGCTGATGCTCACCCTCACGCGCCGCGCCGGCCAGACGCTCCTGCTCGGTGGCGAGATCGAAGTCCGCGTCGTGCGCGTCCAGGGCGATCGGGTCGTCCTGAGCATCGACGCACCTCGAGAAGTGCCGGTCGTCCGCGGCGAGCTCGCGACGGCCGTCCGGGACGAGACGCGGGCGTCAGCCGGAGCCCAACGGGCCCTCCTCGCGATGGTGGCCGGCTCGGGAGCCACATCGCGGACGGAGTCCGAATCTCAGGGATAGCCCGTACCTCGCGTGGGCAATGGTCTCGGCTGCGGGCCTGTCCGATGATCGTGCGGATGCTGATACGTTCTGAGGATCGACCGTGATGCCGGGAGCGGTGCGGCGCACCTGCCTTGCCGCGCTCGGGCTGCCACCCGGTTCGCATGCGGCAGCCGGACATGCCCCGGCAGGGTGGCTGCCGTGAGTTCGCGCCTGCACGTCCTGGTCGTGGGAAGCGTCGACGCGGGCGTCTGCGACTTCTACCGCCTGGGCATGTACGTCGACCGGCTGGCAGCCCTCGGCGTCGAGATGAAGCCCTGGGAGGTGGGGGCGCACGTTCCCTCAGCGGACGCCGGCGACAAGCTCGCCGCGCTCGCCGCCCTTCAGGAAGGCAGAGCCGTCCCCGACACCACGCCGATCGAATGGGCCGACGTCGTTGTGTTTCGCAGGACCTACGCGACCTCCTGGGTGTGCGGTGACTGCGATACCGCGGGTCCCGACCGGGCGACGGCCGATGCGCACTGCACGACGGCGGGACACCGGCTCCAGGGTCCGAGCGAGCCGGTCGTCCGTGCGCTCGTCGACCTGATCGAGCGCGATCCCTCCATTCTGCGTGGCCGTGCCCTCGTGTACGAGACGGACGACGACATGCTTTCGCCCTCCGCCTGGAACAACCTCTCGCGCCGCCTCGCGCCGGAACGCGACATCGTGGAGCGGCTGGTGCGGCGGGCCGACCTGGTGACCACCACGACGCCGGTGATCGCCGGGCGCCTCCGGCGATTCGCGGACGTCGTGCGGGTGGTACGCAATGCCCTCGACCCCGCCCTGTACGCCGCCGGCAGCCGACCGCCTGGCCTGCCCGGAGATCCTCGGATCCTCTTCTACGGCGGGCCCGAGCGCATCGGCCATTACAAGGTGTGCCGTGCGGCGGTGGACGCGGCTGCGCGGCGCAGCCCGCGGGTCCGCCGCGTGTGGCTTGGTTCGGACGCCCCCTTCCTCGCGGCCGTCGTCGATGAGGCGAGACCCCGGGTCGAAGGCGTGCCTGCCTTCGCCCGCGCGCTGGTGGGGGCAGGACCCGACGTCGGGCTGGCACCGGTGCTCGGCGACAAGTACGACCTGGCGCGCTCCGAGCTGCACTGGCTGGAATACAGCCTGGCCGGGGCCGCCACGATCGCCTCGCATACGCCGTTCGGCGGGCCGTACGACGTTATCCGCGACGGCGTCGACGGGTCCCTCGCGGGGAGTCCACGGGAGTGGCGCGCGAAGCTCGAGCGCCTGGTGGCCTCCAGGACCCTGCGCGAGGAGCTGGCGGGTCGCGCCAGGGAACGGGTCCTGGCCGAGTACGACGTGCGCGACCGCGCCGTCGAGTGGGCCGACGCGTACCGCTGGGCGG
>JBJKRK010000123.1:0-2547 GCA_046704705.1 Candidatus Limnocylindrales bacterium
CGCAGGGAGTGCCCGAAACCGCGTGGAACGACGCGTCGGCGATCGTCGACCCGGCCGGCGCCGGGCCGCGGGTCTACTTCCAGCGCGTCCCCGAGGGCAAGACGGCGAAGAACCGGATGCACATGGACCTGAACGTCTCCGGGGGTAGCAAGGTCGCGCTGGAGGAACGCAGGCGCGTGGTCGACAGCGAGGTCGCCCGCCTCAAGGCACTCGGGGCGACCGACGAGCGGGGCGCCATGGAGCGCGAGGGTGAGTACTGGGTGCGGATGAACGACCCCGAGGGCAACGAGTTCTGCGTGCAGTAGCGCACCGAGCGTGCGCCCCGGGCGTCAGTAGCCGGCGGCCGGGTCCACCACGTTGCGCAGTGGTTCGCCCCGCGCGAACCGCCCCAGGTTGTCGCAGAAGAGCTCCAGAGAGCGGGCGTGGACCCGCGCGCTCGTCCAGCTCGTGTGCGGGGTCACGATCACGTTGGGCAGCCGGTAGAGCGGCGAATCGGGGGGCAGCGGCTCGTCGCGGAACGCGTCCAGCACGGCGCCACCGAGACGCCCCTCCCGCAGTGCCCGAACCAGCGCATGCTCGTCGACCAGCCGTCCGCGGGCGATGTTCACCACCCACGCGCCGGGGCGCGCGTGTCGCAGCATGGCCTCGTCGAGCAGGTTCTCCGTCGACGGGGTGAGCGGAAGGCAGAGGACGACGAAGTCGCTCTCCTCCATCAGGCTGGCCAGCTCATCCGGGGCGTAGAGCCGGTCGATCCGCAGCGGCACGCCCGGCTGCTCGTCGGCGTCGATGACGCTCGGCGCAGCCTCGAGCGCCAGGTCCAGCTGGCGGCGCAGGGCCACCACGCGGCATCCCAGGGCGCCGGCGAGCGCCGCGGTGGCCCGCCCGATCGATCCGAGCCCGACGACCCCCACCGTCACGTCACGCATCTCGACCGCCTCGAGCGGCTGCCAGGTCCGCTCGTGCTGCAGCTCCAGGAGCTGGGGGAGATGCCGGCACACCGCCAGGATCATGGTGACGACGTACTCCGCGATCGGACGGCTGTACACGCCGCGCGCGTTGGTGATCTGCAGGCCGCGCTCGCGGGCCAGGGGCGTCAGCACGTTCTCCACGCCCGCATACACCGTGTGCACCCAGCGCAGGCGGGGCATCCGCGCGATGAGTCGGTCGTATGTGTCCGTCGAGATGGCACCGCGGAGGAGCACCTGCGCGTCGTCCAGGGGCGCCGCAGCCGAGCCGTCGGCCGCGACCTCCACGATGTGCGCTCCGGGCACCGCCTCGCGCATGCGCTCGATGTCGCTGGCGCGGTAGCGCATCAGGACCGGCGTCACCGCGACGGTCAGCGCCGAGCCGGTCGATGACCGGGCGCTCATGTGGTTGCCCGCGGCTGTGTCCGGCGCACCCAGCGCCCCGGATCGTCGAGCTCGGCCTCCGTCGGCAGGCTGGCGGGGCCGTCCCACAGCCGCTCCAATGCGGCCGTCCCACCCAGGTCCGCGACGCCCGCCACGAAGCGCGCACCGCGACCGTACTGTTCCAGCTTCATGTCCATCCCTGTCAGCCGTGCCATCAGCCGATCCACGCCCCGGCGGGGCATGCTGCGGCGCTCCTCGAAACGCCGGCGGAGGAGCTCGACGTCCGGCAGCAGGCGCGCTCCGACCCGATCCATGGCCCAGTCGCTGAAGCCCTCGAGCAGGCTCATGACGACCTGCATCTCGCGCAGCAGGCGGCGCTGCTGCGGGTCGAGCAACACGTCGAGCAGGCTCCCGCCGTCCCATGCGTTGCGCCAGCGCCGGGCCAGTCGCGTCAGCCCCTGCGCACGGAAGAGATCGAGATCCCGGGCCAGCGCCGCGAGCTGGCCCTCCAGGCGCTCGGCGAGGTACGGGCGCAGCCAGGGGTGGGCCTCGAACTCGAACGCATGCGTCGTCTCGTGGAGCGCCACCCAGACGCGGAAGTCGTCGACTGGCACCTGGATCGCGGCCGCGATGCCGCGGATGTTCTCCTCGACGAAGAGGAGTTGCCCGGGTCGCGACTCCGCGGAGAGCAGCGCGATGTCGTACTGACCCAGCACGCGCGACCCCAGGTACGAGACGAGGAACGCGATCTGCTGGGTGGCGATGGTTCGGTTGGCGATCGCCGCCAGGCCCTGGCCGAGGCTGCCCGGGCGAGGCGCGAGCGACTCGCCGAACACGTCCTCCAGCCGCGCCATGAGCGCCTTGAAGGTCTCCAGATTGGCGGCCGCCCAGCCGGCCCGATCGACGACCGCATGCCGCGCCACGACGCCCGGGAGCGGTGCCCCAAGCGCCGCTTCCAGCTCGGGCACGATGCGCGCCATCGCCGCCGCGTACGCTGGCTCGACCGCCCGGATCGCCTCCCTGTCCAGGGCGCCGGGGGCGCGCCGCAGCCGGCGAGTGGCCTGGCGCTCGGCGAGCGTCCAGTCGACGAACCCGCCTCCAGCCGCCCGCTGCACGCGGCGGTTCAGGTACGCCGCCCCCAGTCCCGCGGCCAGACCCACGGCCACACCGGCTCGCCAGGCGCGGCCCGAGCCTGCGT
>JBJKRK010000124.1:0-3025 GCA_046704705.1 Candidatus Limnocylindrales bacterium
CTCCCGTACATCGACGATCGTGCGTCGAAGATCTGGGTGGGGATCGTCGTGGCGGTCTTCGCGGTGATCTTCCTGTACGCGATCCTGCTGGGCCACGGCGGGGTCCTGTCGCCGAAGGCGACGCCCGCACCGACTCCCTCGCCGATCGTGTCGCCCGCACCGAGCGGCAGTCCGGGCGCCAGCGGCAGTCCGCTGTCGAGCGCGCCGGCGGGTCAGTCGGCGGTGCCTTCGGTCAGCCCGGCAGCCTCGGCCGCTCCGACGGTCTCGCTAGCGCCGGCAAGCCCGGCGGCTTCGAGCGCGCCGACAGCGACGCCGTAGTAAGAAGCCAACGTCGGCCGTTCCGGTCGGTCCGGACGACGCGCGCGGCTGTGCGCATCTGAACGGAACGACGAGGGCGCCGGCCGCTATGCGGCGGGCGCCTGGCGGTGGGCTCTGCGCCGGCGGGCTGCCACGTCGACGGCGCCCTGGTCGTAGAGCGTCTCGATCGACTGCACGAGGCGCTCGATGCAGAAGCGCTCGTGCACGAGATCGTGGCCGGCCCGCGCCAGCTGGTCGGCGAAGGGGTGGTCCGTGAGAAGCCGGACGATGGCCGCCGCGAGTACCGCGGGGTCGCGCGGCGGCACCAGCAGCCCCGTGCGCCCGTCCTCGATCATCTCCGGGATGCCGCCCACGTTCGAGGCAACCACCGGACGCCGCAGCGCCATCGCCTCGAGGATCGACAGCCCCTGCGCCTCGCGATAGGAGGGAAGCACCGCGACGTCCATCGCGGCCACGACCGCCGGCACATCGTCCCGACGGCCGGTGAACACGACGCGGGCTTCGGGCGGCGCCCCGAACGTCCCGACGCGGGGCAGGTCCTCTCGGCCGAGGAGCCCGAGCTCGCGGGCCCGCGTCTCGAGCGTGCCGCGCTGGCTCCCCTCACCGACGATCAACAGGCGCGCATCGGGGACGCGCTCGAGCACCCGCGGCCACGCCTCCACGAGCGTTGCGTGCCCCTTTTCCGGCTCCAGCCTCGCGACGACGCCGACGACGGGCGTCCCGGCCGTGAAGCCGTACTCCTCGGGCAGCGTGCAGCAGGGCTCCTGGTCGTCGTAGCGGCGCAGGTCGACGCCGTTGTAGATGAGCTCGACCGGGGCGTCCGTCCGGCCTTCGTGCTCGAGCTTCGCGATGATCGCGTGGCTCACCGCGATGAGCTGATCCATGAGCGGCGTCAGGCCGCGGAGCGTGGCGCGGTCTTCGGCACTGCGGACACGGCTGGAGTGCACGGTGCTGACGACGTACGGTCGGACGTCGCCGGCCTCGGCGACCGCGAGCGCCGCCCGGGTCCCGATGACCTCGGCGCGGAACATGTGGTTGTGGATGACGTCGACCGGCTCGCGGGAGAGGTGCGCGGTCAGGGCGGTCAGCGCGGCCGCATCGTCCTGATGGTCGAGGATCAGCGTGGGGAAGCCGGCGGCCTGGATGCGGCGTGCCGTGCTGCCGTCACTCAGCGAGACGACCCGCACGTCGTAGCGGCTGCGGTCGACCCGGAGGAGGAGCGAGTACACGTGCTCCTGCGCGCCACCGTTCGTGCCGGTCGCGAGGAGTTCGAGGACTCGGATGCGACGGCCCTCGGGAAGCGGACCGCGGGCCATCTCCTCGAGACAGGGGTCGGTCGGCAGCGGCGCGGTCATCGCGTGGTCCGCCCGCCCGCAGGGAGCGGCAGGATGTCCGGTGCGCCGTGCGACCCGCACGGATCAGGCAGCGCGTCCAGCCCGGTCATGCGCGGCTGATCAGCAGCCGGTGGATCGGCTGGTCGACGGCGCCCCACTCGTACTTGTACGGCTCGTTGCCGCGGAGGAAGTCGAACGTGAGGCAGCCGTTCGCCATGCGGTCCTGCAGGTACGCCGCGACGCCGACCACGCCCGGTGAGAGGTCGCGCGCCTCGGGCGACGCACCGGCGTTGTAGAAGTAGCAGACGCCGTTCTGCACGAACGCCGCGGTGGCGAAGATCATCCGATCGCCGACCATCAGTCGCCCGAACTGGAACGCGCCGTCGGCACCCTCGAGCTCGGCCAGGCGCTGGAGGAAGCGCCGGCTGCGCGCGCCGCCCGGGGTGTCGGGAAACAGCCCGTCGTCGCCCCAGCGCGCCTGGTGGATCGCGACGAAATCGTCGACGAACGACGTCAGCTCCGGGATGGTCTCGAAGCGGATCTCGCCGGCGCCCTCTGCCCGCCGAAGCTTGCGCCGGACCTCGTGGCGCTCCTTCTTACCGAGCCCCTGGAGGTAGGCGTCCCAATCGGCCGACCCCAGGTGCAGCACCGGGCACACGTCTTCCTGCTCGCGCAGGACCGCCCAGCCATGCTCCTCCGCGGCAGCGCGGAAGGCCGTCTCGAGGGCAGGAAGGGCCGGGTCGTCGTCACGAAGCCGACGCAGGTCGACCACGTCCCAGGGCACGGCATCGTGGCTCAGATCGGGGCCCGAAGCCAGGCAGTCGATCAGGCGGGCCGCCACCTGGGGAAGATCGGCCGGGTCGCAGAGGACGGTCGCGTAGTCGGCGTGGTAGCTCGCGGCGAAGAACACCGCCTTCGCCAGCGGAGGCACGCGGGTTGCCGGTTCGCGGGCGGCCTGGCGCATGACCGTGCGGGTCAGCGTGTCGTCGGGCTCGACCTCGTGGCGGTGCATGAGGGGCACGATCGCCACCATGTCGTCGGCCTGGAGGTCTGCACCCGCCTGCGCCGAGGGGCTCCCGGACCGCAGGCAGACGAGGTACTCCTCGTGAGCCGTCTCGCTGTACGCATCCCACCAGGCGCGGTGGAACGTCCAGCGACTGAACGGGGTGGCGCGCGCGGTGACCGCGAGGAGCCGGTCCCAGGCGGGACGCGGGATGGCGTCGAAGGGGACGCGCCGAGAAACGAGCCCGGCGACGCCCTCAGCGGGCGTGTCGGTACATGGGGCAGAGACTGGAGTCACGTGGATCAGGCCGCTAGCAGAAGTACTTCACTCGACCGCGAGGATAGCATCGGGCACGCAAGAATGCTTGCGG
>JBJKRK010000125.1:0-8228 GCA_046704705.1 Candidatus Limnocylindrales bacterium
CGAAACCGCCCGGAGCCTGCAGCGCAGCCATGGTCTGGAGTTCCCGCTGCTGCTGGGCAATGCGGAAGCGGTGCCTCTGCCGGACGCGAGCTTCGACCTCGCGATCTCCGAATACGGAGCGTCGAGCTGGGCAGACCCCTACCGCAGGATCCCCGAGGCCGCCCGCCTCCTCCGGCGGGGTGGCCGACTCGAGTTCCTGGTCAATGCCTGGCTCTTCATGCTCTGCTGCCCCGATGAGGCCGACCTGCCGCCCACCGAGCGCTTGCTCCGGCCACACTTCCGCTCGCCCCGCTTCGAATGGCCCGACGACGATTCGGTCGAGTTCCACCTGCCGCACGGCGAGATGCTCCGCCTGCTGCGGTCGAACGGCTTCGAGGTCGAGGATCTCGTCGAGATCCAGGCGCCGGCGGATGCCACCAGCCGGTTCGCCTACATGTCGGTCGAGTGGGCACGCCGGTGGCCGAGCGAGGAGGTCTGGAAGGCGCGCCGGCGATAGCCCCCGATCCGCCGATCGCCCGGCGAGGCGTCACGGCATCGGACGGCGCGTTTCCCGGGGCCGTATCCTCGCGCGGGAGCACCGGAGCCGGTGCGTGTCGTTGCAGCGGAGGCTCGGGTGAGATGGGCCAGTGGGTACCCGGCGCGGCGCCGCCGGACCGGCTCGCACGTGTGCTCGGGGGCCTGTACGGTGCCGTCTGCGGCGACGCGATGGGGGCCGCGACCGAGATGCTCTCGCGTCGGCAGATCGTCGCGGCGTTCGGATGGCTCGACACGTTCGTGCCCCCCGACCGCAGCCCGTTCGCGGCCGGTCGTGCGGCCGCGCAGGTCACCGACGACGCGAGCCAGATGCTCGCCATCGCGCGGGCGCTGACCCGTTCTTCGCCGCTCACGCCCGCCGACGTGGCGGCGGCGCTCCTCGACTGGGCGAACGACGAAGAGATGCTGCGGCGGTTCGCGGGACCAACCACGCGAGCTGCGATCGAGCGGTTCCGCCAGGGCGCCGATCCAGTCGCGGTCGGGCTGGAGACCGCGGGGCCGTTCCGGGGGACCAGCGACGGGGCGGCCATGCGGGTCGCGCCGATCGGATGGATCCATCCTGGGGACCTGCCTGGGGCGCTCGCTGATGCGGTGACGAGCTGCGTGCCGACGCATGCGACACAGGTCGCGATCGCCGGCGCGGCAGCCATCGCATGCGGGGTCGCGGCCGCGATGGAGCCGGCGGCAACCGTCCAGCGCGTGGTGGAGGCGTGCCGGTGGGGCGCCCAGGAGGGAGAGCGAGCGGGACTGGTGCACGGGCGGGACGTGCCGGCTCCGTCCGTGGCGGCCCGTATCGACCTCGGCGTGGCGATCGCCTCTCGGTGCACCGATCTCGCCGATGCGGTGACGTCGGTGGGAGACGCGATCGGGGCGGGCATCCATACGGCCGAGGCGGTCCCCGCTGCCGTCGCCCTCTTCGCGGCCGCCAACGGGGTACCGGCGGACGCGATCGTCGCCGCGACGAACGTGGGAGACGACTCTGACACGGTCGCCACGATGGCCGGGGCGCTGGCGGGGACGCTGTCCGGCGTCGACGCGATCCCGGAGCCCTGGCGCGAGCTCGTGGACTCCGCCAACAGCCTCGATCTGCTCGCGATCGCCCGCGGTCTTGTGGCCAGGACGACGTGAGGGCCGGCAGCCGCGATCTGCCGCCCGGCTGGAGCGATCGACCGGGGGTCGTCGTCTTCGATCCGATGCCCTGCTCGGACCTCATCGTCCGGCTGGCGGCCTGGCCGAAGCCAGGCGAGAAGGTCTTCGCGCTGGACGCGACGGAGGTGGACGGCGGGGTGAGCGCGAACTTCGCGGTCGCCGCCGCGCGGCTGGGCGCCGCCGTCCACGCGTTCGGCCGGGCCGGCTTCGATCGCGCGAGCCGCGCCATGCTGGCCGCGTTCCATGCGGAAGGGATCGACACCGCGGCCGTCAGCCGGCACCGTGGAGCGGCAGTCTTCCGAACCATCGTCCTCGTTGGCCCCGATGGCGAGCGGAGCGTGATCCTCGTGCCGCCCGGACATTCCCGTGCCGCACTCGAGCCCGCCTGGCCGTCGGCTCTCGCGGACATCCGTGCGAAGCTGACCTACGTCGGGCCATGGGACGGCGCGGCCGCGTCCTTCGCCGAAACCGCGGGGCGGGTGGGCGGCGTGCTCGCTGCCACGCTCGAGTCGGGCGCGGCGCTGCGGGACCTGCGCGAACTGTCCCGCGTGTCCATCCTGTTCCTGAGTCGAGTGACTGCCGCCACGGTCGGATGGGACCCGCGACGGCCGGCTCTCATGCCGGAGGGCTGGCGCCACGGCCCCGCAGTGGTCGTCGTGACTCTCGGCGCCGCGGGATCGCGGTACTGGCGGACGGCGAGCGGCCGCGGGTGGAGCGCCCCGGCGCCCGAGACGCAGGCGCGTGACTCCACCGGGGCGGGCGACGCGTACGCCGCAGCCTTCTGCCTGCTCTGGTTGCGAGGCGTTCGAGGCGAGGCGCTGCTCGCCGGCGCCAACGCCGCGGGGGCGGTCGCGGTCACCGGCCGTGGTCCGCGTGGTGCGCTCGCCTCCCCGGGGGTCGTGGCCGAGGCAGTCGCACGCTCGCGCCGCGCCGGAGACGTGTGACGCGGGTTCCGCATCAGGACGGGGGTTTGGAGCGGGAGACGGGATTCGAACCCGCGACATCTTGCTTGGGAAGCAAGCACTCTGCCAACTGAGTTACTCCCGCTCGGGAGCGACGCGGATTCTAGCCGTTCGTCGAGGCCCGGGCAACGGTCGACCGCCCGCCTGCGCGAGATGCGCTGTGGGCCAAGGTCCACTCGCTTCACCTGGCCTGGACGCCGTTCGGAACGCCCTCTGCCCCAAGGTGATGGAGAATCCGCCGGTGGCACTGACGCCCCCGCGCGACATCGTCGGCCCCCACAGCTCGGAGTTGGCGGAAGCGCCCGCGGGCCGCGGGCGGGGCCGCGCGCGCGCGGTCCTGCGCCGATGAACGGCCATTCCGACGGCGCGCCTCCACACGACACTGCCGGCGCCCCTCGAGGGCGGCTCCAGGACGAACCTGCGGCATTCGAGCGGGAGGTGCGGACGCTCGAGGCGACCGAGCGCGAACTGCTCGAGCGCGGCGAGACGCGCGCCGAACCGGAGGTCGAGCGCCTCCACAGCATGGCGATGCGGCACCGGCTCACCCGCATGGGCCTCCGCCTGGCGCGGTCCATTGCCACCAATGACCTTTCCGGCGTCAGCGCGGAGATGGCGTATCGGTCCGTGTTCGCCTTCCTGCCCCTCCTCCTCATCGTCGTCGCCGTGCTCCAGGTCGTCCAGCAGTTCGCCCCGGGAAGCGACCTCGCCGGCGGGTTGATCGGCCTGCTGAGCAACCTGCTGCCGGCGAGCGTTGTGGAGCCGATACGGACCGTGATCCGCCAGGCGCCCCGGCAAACCGCGCTCGGGCTCGGCCTGGGCGGCCTGGTGGGCGCTGCGTGGGGCACGTCCGGTGCGGCCAGCGCGCTGATGAAGGGCATCAACCGAGCGTACGGGATCGACTTCGAGCGGCCCTGGTGGAAGCGCCAGCTGCTCGCCGCGGGCGCGACGATTGGCATCCCGGTGATCGGGGTCGGGGCGGTGATCGTGTACCTCCTGAGCGGCGCACTCGCCCGGACGCTGGGGCTGCAGCTCGGCGCCGAACGATCCGTCCTCCTGTTCTGGCACGACCTTCGGCGGCCGCTGCTTGCGCTCGCGCTGCTTGCCGGTTTCTGGATCCTCTACCGCGTCTTGCCGCACGTCCGGCAGCGGTGGCTGCAGGCGCTCCCCGGGGCACTGGTGGCCACGGCGGGGTGGCTCGTGCTGGCACAGGCGTTCGCGCTGTACCTGGGGTTCTCGCACGGCATCTCCGTGGCGGTCGCGTCCATCGGCCTCGGAATCGTGGTCCTGCTCTGGTTCTACTTCCTCGGCATCATCACGCTGCTGGGAGCCGAGGTGAACGCGGCCGTGCGAGCGGAGATCTCCCGCGCGAGAACGCGAGCGCCGGGCGGGCGAGGCTCCGGCGACGCGCGCTGAGTGGAAGCGTCGCGACCGTGGCGCCACCGAGTGGACGCGGCGCCACCGATGCCCGCTGAGCGGAAGTGGCTCGACCGGGGCGCGGCCGAGGCGCCACGGAGAGGCGCCACCGAGCGGCCGCGTCGCCACCAAGGCGCGATAGTCCAAATGGCACTTGGGCAGGGGCGTACCATGGCGAGAAGTCAGATGACTAGCGTCTGACGCTGGACCGCTCGGCAGTCAGCAGAGCTCATGATGTCGTTTCTCGCCGCAGCAGCCACTCCGCGCAGGACGAGCGTGACTCGTCCCCCTCTGGACCGTGCGCCCCGGACCGTCGAAGCGTGGATCGGGGCGATGACCACCGGAGATGTGGATCGGCGTGGGACCCGGGCCCGGGCCGGCGGCAACGCGCTCGCTCCCGTACCAGAGCCGGCCAACCGAGGATGACATCGCTCCGCGCCACGGCGTCCCGTGCGGACTGGCGTCTCTTTCTCCTGAGCTGGTTCGCCCTGCCAGGCGCGCTCATCGCGGCGCTCCTCCTGGGTGCCGGCATGATGGCGGTGCTCGGCGCGAACCCGATCACCGGCTACACCGCCCTCGTGAAGGGGGCCTTCGGCAGCGACTATGCGCTCGGTGCGACGGCGGTGAAGGCGGCCCCGCTGTTGCTCGTCGCCGTGGGCATCTGCATTGCCTTCCGCGCCAACATCTTCAACATCGGCGGCGAGGGCCAGATCGCGATGGGCGGCCTGGCGAGCGCAGCCACCGCCCTCTTGTTCCCCGACCTGCCGTCCATCGTGCTCATCCCGCTCGTGCTGCTCGCGGGCGCTCTGGGCGGGGCACTCTGGGGTGCGATCCCGGGCGCGTTCAAGGCCTACTTCAACGTGAACGAGATCCTCAGCACGATCATGTTGAATCTGG
The DNA here is from genome assembly GCA_046704705.1 of Candidatus Limnocylindrales bacterium. GTDB lineage: Bacteria > Chloroflexota > Limnocylindria > Limnocylindrales > CSP1-4 > JBJKRK01. The sequence goes on from JBJKRK010000125.1 coordinate 4,956, forward strand.
TGGCCGTGCAGATGATGAACTACCTGCTGGCCGGCCCGATGGTCGACAAGTCCACGTTCTCCACCGGCGGGCTCATTCCGGAGACGAGGCTGCTGTCGCGCAACTCATGGCTGCCCATTCTCGTCCCGGGCACGCAGCTGCACCTGGGCGTGCTGATCGCGCTCCTCGTGGCCGTGGCCGCATACGTCCTCCTGTGGCGGACGAGCTTCGGGTTCCGCATTCGGGCTGTCGGCCTTTCGACGGACGCGTCGCGCTACGCGGGGATGCCGGTGAAGCGGACCCTGACGCTCGCGATGACCCTCAGCGGTGCCATGTGCGGCCTGGCGGGAGCGCTGCTGGTGTTCGGCAGCCTTTCGCATCGCATGGTGACCGACGGGAGCCTGACGGGGTTCACCGGTTCGGACGGGTTCAACGGCATCGTCGTCGCCCTCTTCGGCGGCCTGAACCCGCTCTGGGCCGTCGTCTCGTCGTTCCTGTTCGGGGGCCTGATCGTCGGCGGCAACGCCCTGCAGGTCGCGACCGGCGTTCCGTCTGACCTCGTGACCGCCCTGAACGGCATCGCCGTCGTGATGATCGTGTCGCTCGAGTACATGCGCCGGCGCGCGCGCACGCAGCTCGCCGCGGCGGCGACGGCCGTCCCGCCACGACCACCCGAAGTCGCGGGCGCGGGCCCACACTCGCCGACGCTCGCCGCAGGGCGGAACGAATGAACGCGTTCTTCTCGGCGCCGATCCTCACCGCCACCGTCGCGTCCGGCATCGCGCTGGCGACCCCCTTCCTCCTCGCCTCGCTCGGAGAAACGGTGGGGCAGCGCAGCGGTGTGATCAACCTCGGCGTGGACGGGATCATGCTGCTCTCGGCCTTCATGAGCTACTTCGTCGCCCTGCGCACCGGCAACCTGCTGCTGGCCGTGCTCGCGGGCACGGCGGTCGGCACGGCCCTGGGAATCGTCACCGCCTTCATCAGCGTCACGCTGAAAGCGGAGCAGGGCATCAGCGGGATCGGTGTGTACCTCTTCGGCCTGGGATTCAGCGACCTGCTGTTCCAGAAGCTGGTGGGCACACCGCTGCCGATCGCCTCCCTCCCCGCCCTGAAGATCCCGGTCCTGAGCAGCATCCCGGTGCTCGGCGGCATGTTCTTCCAGCAGACCGTGATCGTGTACTTTGCCTTCCTGCTCGTGCCGGTCGTCACCTTCGTCCTCAACCGGACGACGTACGGAATGAAGATCAAGGCCGTGGGCGAGAACCCCGCCGCCGCGGACAGCCTCGGCGTGAGCGTCGAGCGGATCCGCTGGTCGACGGTGCTGATCGGCTGCACCATGGCGGGCCTTGCCGGCACGAGCCTGCTCCTGTACGACGGCATCTTCCAGCAGAACCTCACGCAGAGCGAGGGATTCATCGCGGTCGCGCTCGTCTACTTCGGGGCCTGGACGCCGATCGGCGTGATGGGGGGCTCCCTGCTGTACGGGTTGGTCGGCGCGATCGTCCTCGCCTGGAAGTCCCTGGGGATCATCCCGCTCAGCGTCTCCGACCTGGCGGCGACCGCGCCGGCCGTGCTCACCGTGCTGGCGCTGCTCTCCGTGGCACGACGCTTCCGACAGCCCGCCGTGTTGGGCAAGCCCTACGAACGAGGAGAGTGACGCGCAGGGATCCTGGAACCGACAGAGGAAAGCGTCCCGGAACCGACGACCCAGAACGGGAAGGAGAAGTGCACATGGAAGCAGGCGCACACAGGCGGATCTCGCTCCTCGCGGTGGCGAGCAGCCTCGTGCTCGTCGTCGCCGGGTGCGGGAGCAGCAGTAGCGCACCGCCGGCGTCCTCGGCGCCGAGCACGGCCCCCGCGGCATCGGCAGCTCCGGCGTCGGCCGCACCTGCCTCGGCGGCCCCGAGCGCCGCCGCATCCGCCGCACCCGCCTCAGCGGCCACCTCCGCCACGCCGCTGAAGGTGGCGCTCATCGCGCCGAGCGCGAAGAACGATCTGAACTGGACGCAGTCGATGGTCGCCGCGCTCCAGAGCCTGCAGTCCTCCGAGAACCTGCAGATCTCGATCTCGGACAACCAGTTCGTGGTGGCCGACGCGGGGAACATCATCCGCCAGTACGCCTCCGAGGGCTACAACCTCGTCATCGCGCACGGCTCCCAGTACGGCTCGACGATTCAGCAGCTTGCCCCCGACTTCCCCAAGGTCTCGTTTGCCTGGGGCACCGCGGGTTCGACGTACAACCAGCCGAACATCTTCGCCTACCTGGCCGCCGCCAACGAAGGCGGCTACGTCGAGGGATACATGGCGGCGATGCTCAGCAAGAGCCACGTCCTGGGCGCCATCGGCCCCATCGCCACGGGCGACGACAAGCTCTTCCTGGATGGCTTTGCGGCGGGCGCGAAGGCCGCAGACAAGACGGTGACCGTCCACCCCGTCTACACCGGCTCCTACAGTGACGTGAGCCTCTACGCCTCGGCGGCCAAGACCTTCGTCGCGGGCGGCGCCGATGTGCTCGCCGGGACCACGCAGGCATCGTCCGGCGCGATCGGAATCGCGAAGCAGGACAACCTCCCGTGGTTCGGCAACGACTGGTCGATGGCGTCGCTCGCGCCGAAGAATGTCGTGGCGACCGAGGTCTACAACTGGGCGCCGGTACTCAGCCAGATGTTCACCGAGATCCGGGCCGGGGAGCTGGGAGGCGCGACGTACTCGATCACGCTCGGCAACGGCGGCGAGACGATCGACTTCAACTCGGGCTACACGCTGCCCGCCAACGTCAAGTCGAAGGCGGACTCGCTCATCAAGGGCATCACCGACGGGACCATCACGCCGCCGCAGTGACGGTCGGGCTCCGCAGGAACAGGGCCATGAAGACGGCGTCTCAGCGCCGTCCCAGCACACGAAGGGGACCAGATCGATGAGGACACGCACAGGAACGAGGATCTCGCTCCTCGCGGTGGCGAGCAGCCTCGTGCTCGTCGTCGCCGGGTGCGGGAGCAGCAGTAGCGCGCCGCCGGCGTCCTCGGCGCCGAGCACGGCCCCCGCGGCATCGGCGGCACCTGCCTCGGCCGCTCCAGCGTCGGCTGCACCGAGCGCCGCCGCATCCGCCGCACCCTCCGCCGCAGCGGCGTCGGCGGCCACCTCCGCCACGCCGCTGAAGGTGGCCCTCGTCGCGCCGAGCGCGAAGAACGATCTGAACTGGACGCAGTCGATGGTCGCCGCGCTCCAGAGCCTGCAGTCCTCCGAGAACCTGCAGATCTCGATCTCGGACAACCAGTTCGTGGTGGCCGA
>JBJKRK010000126.1:0-3648 GCA_046704705.1 Candidatus Limnocylindrales bacterium
CGGTCCGGCTGGCGGCGCGCGCGCCCTGCGGGCGGGCGGACATAGAATAGGTCCGACATGTCGGAAGAAGCTCGTACTCCCTCATCGGCGACGCCTGCCCCCCGGGACTCCGACGTCCCGACCGGCGAGACGCCGATCGTCGTCCCGAACACGCTGTGGACCTCCACCAACCCGGTGGCCTACGGAGGTGGGCGGGCCCCGGCCATCACGCACCTGCGCCAACTCGAGGAGGGCATGGCCGGCGAGCGCAGCGGTCGCTTCGACGTCATCCCCGCGAAGGCGGACGTCATCCTCGACCTGCTGCGCCTCAACAGCCTCTGGCCCCTGCTGTCCGGCCTGGCCTGCTGCGCGATCGAGATGATGTCGGCGGCCACCTCGAAGAACGACATGGACCGCTTCAACATGTTTCCGTTCCGCGCCAGTCCCCGGCAGGCGGACGTGCTGATCGTGGCGGGGACGTGCACCACCAAGATGGCGGGCCCGTTGATCCGCCTCTGGGAGGAGATGCCCGAGCCCAAGTGGTGCGTCGCCATGGGTGACTGCGTCTGCAGCGGCGGGCGCTACAAGCGTTCCTACAGCGTCATCCAGGGAATCGACCGCATCATGCCCGTCGACGTGTACATCCCGGGGTGCCCACCCCGGCCGGAGGGGTTGATCTACGGCATGATGAAGCTCCAGCAGCTGATCGTGGAGCGTCGCGGGCGCTGGGCCGAGCGGGCCGTGGGGCCCACCGTGCCGGCCGGCGTCTGAGCGGCATGGCAGGCACCCGGTCCGGACCGGCCGACGACCCCACCATCTTCGTCGAGCGTCCCGCCACCATCTTCGACGCGGTCCCCCCGTACCCGCCACGCTCGGAACGCGAGGCGGAGTTCTACACGCTGCGCGACGGCGAGATGCTCATCAACATGGGCCCGCACCACCCGTCGACGCACGGCGTGCTGCGGGTTGTGCTGAAGATCACCGGCGAGACCGTCGTCGACCTCGACCCGGTGCTGGGCTACCTGCACCGGGGCGTCGAGAAGATCTGCGAGAACTCCGACTACCAGATGGTGATCAGCCAGTGCGACCCACTGGACTACATCAGCTCGCTCTTCAACGAGATGGCACCGGTCTACGCCTTCGAGAAACTCCTCGACATCCAGGCGCCCCGCCGGGCCGAGTACATCCGCGCACTGGTGCAGGAACTCAACCGGATCATGAGCCACACGCTGTACATCGGCTGGCTCGCCCTCGACATCGGCGCCCTCACCCCGATCCTGTACAGCTTCATCGAACGCGACGAGATCGTCGAGATGCTGGCCGCCATCACCGGCCAGCGCATGCTGTTCAACTACATGCGCATCGGCGGGGTGAACGGCGACCTGAACCACGAGTTCCTCAGCCGGCTCGGCGAATGGATGAGCCGCGCGCTTCGACAGGTCGAGAACAACCAGACCCTGTTGAACGAGAACGAGCTGTTCATCCACCGCTGCCGGGGGGTGGGTGTCATCGACGCCGAGACCGCCCTGCGGTTCTCCATGACCGGGCCGAACCTCCGTTCCTGCGGCGTGCCGTACGACATCCGTCGCGCACACCCGTATGGCGTGTACCCGGAGCTGGAGTTCGAGATCCCCACGCGGCAGGAAGGCGACACGTACGCCCGCTACCTGCTGCGGGTCGACGAGATCAAGCAGAGCCTGCACATCATCGACCAGATCCTCCACCAGATGCCCGATGGCCCTGTCATGGCGAAGATCCCCCGCCTGATGCGTCCGCCGCCCGGCCGCGCCTTCGCGGCGATCGAGAACGCCCGCGGGCTGTACGGCTGCTATGCGATCAGCGATGGCACCCACCAGCCGTTCCGCATGCGCATCCACGATCCCTCCTTCGTGAACCTGCAGGCGATGGGCGTGATGTGCCAGGGCGGGCTGATCGCGGACACGATCGCGATCCTCGCGAGCCTCGACCCGATCATGGGGGGCGTCGACAAGTAGAGTCGCGGCCCCGCGCCGGCGACTGCCGGCCTTCGACGGGCCCAAGACGACGCGCCCGGGTCCGTCGGCCCCGGCTACCGCGCTCGCTCGATCCGCACGCTGAGGCCGCGCAACGGCGGCGCCGCGGGCACGCCTCGTCCCAGGAGCAGCACGCGGAACCCGCCGGTGCGTCGAGAATCGAGCAGGAACATCGCCGCCGAGCGGGCCGCCAGATACTCGTTCACGCTCGTCGCCCGCCCGAGCATCTCCCGCAGCAGGTCACCGAAGCCGAGCCCGGCGAGGAAGTTGGCCTGGGTCGTCGAACCCAGCACCTCCAGGCCCGCGTCGACGGCCGCGAGTCGCAGCTCGGTCAGGTCGATGTGGGCGGTCAGGTCCTGCCGCCCCACCCGCCGGAGCGGGTCGCGCTCGACCGCCTGCTCGTGGCTCCCCTTGATGGTCCCCTCGGGCCGCCCGGAGGAGTGGAGGTCGGCGGCCTCGTACCCGTAGTCGACGATCAGCACCGCACCGCCGGACAGGCCGGCGGCGGCGCGCGCCAGCCAGGGGCGCGCCTCCAGGTTGATCTCGCTCTCCTGGCCGTCCTGGAGCTCCACCCCCACGCGCTCCAGGTACGACGCGAGTCCGGGAGTCGACGGCGGGCCGGGGACCTGGGCGAACCATCCATCCCGCCACGTCACGTACAGCTCGCGAAGCACACCGTCGACGCGCCGGACGCGGTGCACGGGAAGCGCGTCGACGAACTCGTTGGCCAGCACGCACCCCGCGACGGGATCCGCGTCAGGCTCGATCGCGGGCGCCGCTCGGGTGCTCTGTGCGTCGGGGACGGCAGCGCCCATCATTGCGGCTCTCGACGCTTCGGGCGCGGCGGCACCCATCAAACCGGCGCCGTGCTCGTCAGGCGTGCCCGTGTCCGTTGTTCCGCCGCCCTGCGCTTCGGGCGCGGCGGCACCCATCACACCGGCGCCGTGTCCCGCCGACGCGGGCGCACCGTCCGGCTCGTCCAGGAACTGGTCCAGCCCGGACGCCCGCAGGCGCTCCCGCAGTGTGTCCCGCCGGTGCGGGTTCATCTCCACGGGTGCGTAGCGGAGTGCCGCGAGCAGCGGGGACCGGTCCGCGCGCAGACGTTCCAGCACCGCGAGCGCGAGCGATCCCGAACCGGCGCCGTACTCGCGCAGGACGAACGGCGACGGGCGACCCAGGCGCTCCCAGATCTCCTCCACCTGGCGTCCCACGCATGCGCCAAAGAGCGGCGTCGCCTCGGGCGCGGTCAGGAAGTCGCCCCCCCTGCCGGCTCGCTCCGCGGGAGCCATGTAGTAGCCGTGCGTCGGGTGGTACAGGGCGAGCGACATGAACCGGTCGAACGTGATCGGGCCCTCCCGCTCGATCTCGGCGCGGATCGCCGCCACCAGGTCCGGGTCGCTCTCGTCGGCGCGGTCCCGCACCAGGTCCGGATCGCCCTCGTCGGCGCGGTCCCGCACCAGGTCCGGATCGCTTTCGTCGGCGCGGGCCGCCCTGAACGGCCCCGTCACCGGATGCGCCTCGTTGCCCTGCACAGCGCCATGCTACCGGCAGGGAGCGGCACCAGCCGCCCGGCACGGCCGGCGGCACACGGCACCAGCCGCCCGGTACCTCCGGCGGCACACGGCAGCTGCCCGGCCGGCCGGCGGCACCAGCCGCC
>JBJKRK010000127.1:0-2693 GCA_046704705.1 Candidatus Limnocylindrales bacterium
CCGATCGGTATAGCCGGTGGTCGAAGCGGCATGCTCGACGTCGCCGCCTGCCTGACGCGCCAGGTCCTGCGTGACCGCCTGGCCCTCCTGCAACGTGTACAGGATGGCGTCCTCGACGCGGTCGGCCGCCTCCATCTCGCCCAGGTGGTGCAGCATCATCACCGAGCTGAGGATCAGGGCGGTGGGGTTGATGACGTCCTTGCCGGCGTACTTCGGCGCCGAGCCGTGGACCGCCTCGAAGATGGCCACGCTGTCGCCGTAGTTGCCCGAAGCCGCGAAACCGAGGCCACCGACGAGACCCGAAGCGAGGTCGCTGATGATGTCGCCGTTCAGGTTCGACGTCACGATGACCTCGAACTGGGCCGGGTTCTTCACCAGCTGGTGCGCCACGTTGTCGATGATCAGATGCTGCGGCTCGATCTCCGGATACTCGGGCGCCATCTCCTCGAACGTCCGCTTGAAGAGCCCTTCGGTGAGCTTCAGGATGTTCGACTTCGTGGCGCAGGTGACCTTGCCGCGGCCCTCGCGCCGCGCAAACTCGAACGCGTAGCGGATCACCTTCTCCGAGCCCCTGCGGGAGATCAGCTTGAGGGCCTGGCCGACGTCGGGCGTTTGCATGTGCTCGATGCCGGCGTACAGATCCTCGATGTTCTCGCGCACGACGACCAGGTCGACCCCCTCGCCCGCGTAGCGCGTGAAGACGCCCGGCATCTCGCGGACCGGGCGGATGTTCGCGTACGTCTCGAAGAAGACGCGCAGCGTGACGTTCGCGCTCTTCTCGCCGAACCCGACGGGCGTCTCGAGCGGACCCTTCAGGACGACTCGCGTGCGTTCGATCGACTCGCGCGTCTCGTGGGGTACGCCCGAGGTGTCGCCGCGCTTGAAGACCTCCGCGCCGGCGGTCGCCTCTTCCCAATCGATCGGCACGCCCGCCGCCTCGATGATGCGTCGTGCTGACCGGACGACCTCCGGCCCGACTCCGTCGCCGGGAATGAGGGTGACGCGATGGGACTCCGCGGCAGGCATGCTCGACTCCTCGCGATCGAGTGGGGATCAAGTCAGTCGGGGCTATCGTAGATGCTTGGCGCGGGGCATGGGCGCCGCACGGGACTCCGCCGCTCTGGCGGCTCGCCGGCGACCTGACCTGGGCGCCTCGCATGGACCCCCAACGGCAACCCCGGCCCGGGCATCTCGCGCTGGCCACCACGGCGGCCTTGATCCCAGCTTCGCGCGCTACATGCGCAGCCGGATCTCCTCAGGCGTGACGCTCTCCACCGACAGGTTGATCCCGTCGATGCGGATCCTGCTCTGGCTGCGAGGGAAGTACAGGTTCCAGCTGTAGCCGCGGTAGACGAACTCCCACTTCACCTGCACGAGGGAGTAGACATCTTCCGAGGGCATGCCGGCGTACACGATGCGGTCTTTCCCGTACCGCAGACGATGCATGTCTCCGACCGACAGTGACACCGAGCCGTTCATCGGGGCCTCCTGGGGGCAGGCTTGGGCGACCTCACCGTGCGCCTAGGAGGCGCGTACCCGCAAGAGGCGCTCGTCCACAAGCGGCGCCCCGCGGTCCTCCCGAGTTCCATGCACGCGAGGTTCGCCTCGGGCGGGCGCGTGTGACGCACTTCACGTCGAGCCACAAGGTCACGCCCCGCGCGCCCCCGCGGACCAGACCCTGCGCCTCGAGCGGCTCCCCGGCTGCCCGAGCTCGGCTACAGCCAGCCCTTCTCGCGCGCGATGCGTGCGGCCTCGACCCGGTTGCGCGCGCCGAGCTTCTGAATCGCGGCCGAGAGGTGGTTGCGAACCGTTCCCTCCGAAAGGAAGAGCTGCGCAGCGATCTCGGCGTTCGTCCCTCCCTCGATCGACGCGGCGAGCACCTCGTGTTCCCGCTCGGTGAGGGGGCTCGCACCTTCGCTCAGCGCCTCGGCCGCCAGTGCTGGATCGACCACCCGCTCCCCACGCTGCGCGCGCCGGATCGCCACAGCCAGCTCGGTTGCCGGCGCATCCTTGAGCAGGAACCCGGAAGCGCCGCCCTCCATTGCGCGCCGCAGGTAGCCCGGCCGCCCGAACGTGGTAAGGATCAGCACCCGACAGGCTGGCAGCGCAGTCCGCAACAGCGAGGCGGCCTGGAGGCCGTCGAGGCCCGGCATCTCGATGTCGAGCAGCGCCACGTCGGGGCGCAGTCGTCCTGCAGTCGGGACCACTTCGTCGCCACGGGCGACCTGTCCCACGACCTCGATGTCCGGCTCGAGCGAGAGCAGCGCCGCAAGCGCGCCGCGGACCATCGCCTGGTCCTCGGCCAGGAGGACGCGGACGGGCCGGTGCGGCGTGACGGCCTCTGCGGAGGGCGGAACCTCGCCGTGGGCCGGCTTCACGTGGCTGCCGCCGACAGCGGTACGGACACGTTCAGCCGGAACCCTCCGCTGGGCCGAGGGCCTGCCTCCATGCTGCCGCCGCAGGCCGCGACGCGCTCGGCAAGTCCTGGAAGACCGCTGCCCGCACGTCGGGCGTCGGGGTCGTGGTCCGCGTCCGGGTCTCCCGCCTCCACACGGCGCCGCGCACCGCCCCCGTTACCGTCATCCACCAGCTCGACGCTGGCACTGGATGCGTTCCGGTCCACGCGCACCAGGCACCGCCGCGCCCCGCTGTGCCTGATGACGTTGGTCGTACCCTCGCGCACGGTCCACGCC
>JBJKRK010000128.1:0-21250 GCA_046704705.1 Candidatus Limnocylindrales bacterium
CGCGCTTCCGTCGGCGTCGGGCAACCCGGGCACCTCGAACCGCCCGGTGACCGCACCGGCGACGACGGTCAGCCGCGATCCGCTCGAACTGGTTGGCCGTGACCCGGCGGGAAACGCGCTCGCCGTCCTCGTGCTGCTCGGGTTGCTCGCCTCAGTCGGCTGGGTCGTCGCATCCCTCTTGAGAACAGGCCGGAAGGCAGCCGAGAGCGCGCCGTCGGGGCTGGTTCCGGTCCTCGCCCTGGCCGGTCTTGCCGTGGCGCTATATCTGGCCTTCGTCGAGACGAGCGGGTCGGCCGCCGTGTGCGGGCCGGTCGGTGACTGCAACACCGTCCAGCAGAGCGAATACGCCCACCTCTTTGGCCTGCTCCCCATCGGCGTGCTCGGTGCCCTCGGATACCTGGCGATCCTCGCCGCCTGGTTCGCCGCTCGCGCCGGAGCCGGGCGTGGCGCTGCGGCGGGCCGCGTCGGCCTTCTCGCGTTCGCCCTGGGCGGAACGCTCTTCTCCGTCTACCTGACGTTTCTCGAGCCGTTCGTCATCGGGGCCACCTGCGCGTGGTGCCTGACGTCGGCGCTGCTGATGGATGCGCTGCTGTTGACCGTCGCCTCGAGCAGCGTACTGCGCCGGACCACTCAGACCCCGCCGCCGAGAAGACGCGCCGCCTGATACGTCAGCGTGCCTCCCGTCACGGCGACGGCGAGCAGGAGACCGCTGCTCGCGAGGGGCCAGCGCCAGCCGCCGGTTTCATGGCGCATCGCCGCGATCGTCGAGACGCAGGGGATGAAGAGCATCTGCACCACGAGGAACGCAATCCCGCTGGCCGGCGAGACGACGGCCGCGAGTGTGGCGTCGAGCCCGGCGTGCGCCTGCCCTCCGTACAGCACACCCAACGTCGCGATCGCGTTCTCCTTGGCCAGGAAACCGCTGAGCGTGGCCGCCACCAGGCGCCAGTCCATCCCCATCAGGCGGCCGAGCGGCTCGATCGTCCGCCCGACCATCGCCAGGACGCTGTCCTCGGGATCGGTGCCGGGGAAGCTGCTCATGGCCCACACCACCACGGACGCGCCGACGATGAGCGTTCCCGCCCGTTGCACGAACGACCACGTGCTCACCGCCGCCTCCCGCAGGACCCCGCGCGCGCTGGGTCGGTGGTAGAGCGGCAGCACCATGATGAGCGCCTCGCGCTCGCCCCGCACCAGCCACCGATCGAGCACCGCGCCGACCACGCCGAGAACGACGAGGTTGACGACCACGAGACCCCACGCCACGAGCGTCGCGCCCGAGCCGAAGAACACGGCTGCCACGAAGACGACCACCGCGAGGCGCCCCGTGCACGGAACGAGCGGCGCGAGGAGGATCGTGAGCAGCCGCGAACGCTCGGACTCCACGATGCGCGCGGCGAGACAGGCGGGCACATTGCACCCGAACCCCAGGAACAGCGGGAAGAAGCTCTTGCCGTGCAGGCCGATGCGGTGCATCAACCCGTCGAGGAGGAACGCGCCGCGGGCAAGGTAGCCGCTCTCCTCGAGGACCGCCGTGCCCGCGAAGAAAATGAAGAGCACGGGCACGAGCGTGATGACGCTGCCCGCCCCCCCGATCGCACCCACGACGGTGAGGTCCCGTACCCAGGGCGGCGCACCGCTCAGCAGGTCGGACACGCCGCCCGCGACAGCCGGCAGCACGACCCGGTCGAGCCACTGCTGAAGCGGCACCCCGAGCCCGAACGTTGCAGCGAACACGAGGCCGAGGACGGCCGCCAGCATGGCCCGGCCCCACACGGGATGCGTCGCGATGCGGTCCACGCGATCCGTGAGAGTGATCGGGCCCACGGTCGGCTGGGCGATGGCGGCGCGGATCATCCGCTCGATCCAGGCGTACCGTCCGCCGGCGATGTCGAGGACGGCGTCCTCGTGCTCCATCAGGAGACGATGCACGTCACCCCAGGCACCCGGTCCAAGCCAGCCTCGCGCGGATTCGGTGAGTTCCTCGTCCCCCTCGAGCAGCTTCAGCGCCACCCAGTCCGGGGGATACGGAGCCGGGACGTGTCCACCGAGCGACCGGCGCAGGGTCGCGAGGACATCGCGGTGCGATGCGCCGATCGTCGGGCGCGTCGGGTGGATCCTCTCCGGGTTCATGGTGACGCGTTCGATGGCGCCGACGAGGTCGGCGCGGCCGAGGCCACGCGATGCGACGAGCGGAACGACCGGCAGCCCGAGTGCCACTTCGAGGACCCGGGGCTCGATGTGGATGCCCTGCGCCTCTGCCGCGTCCATCATGTTGCACCCGAGCACCACCGGCACTTCCAGCAGGAGGACCTCGGCGAGGAGGTACAGGCTGCGCTCGAGGCTCGTCGCATCGGCGACGACGATGACCAGCGCCGGATGCTGCTGGAGGATGGCGTCCCGGGCGATCCGCTCCTCTTCGGACGCGGCCGTCAGGCTGTACGTGCCCGGGAGGTCCACCACGCGAAACGCTCGCGCGCCGCAGCGGCAGGTACCCTCGCGCCGCTCGACCGTCTTGCCCGGCCAGTTGCCGACGTGCTGCGCGCCGCCCGTGAGCAAGTTGAAGACCGTCGTCTTGCCCACGTTCGGCTGCCCGGCCAGGACGACCAGCGGCTCCCCCGCCCCCACCGTGCCGACGGGCAGGCCGGGTCTGGCGCGCTCAGCCGCGCGGTTCGGCACTTCCGACCGCCTCGACGAGGATCTTGCTCGCCGCCCCGCGGCCGAGCGCGACCCGGGTTCCCCGTACCGCCACGACGAGCGGCCCGTGCCGGTCGTTCCGGATGACCGTCACGCGCGCACCGACAGAGAAGCCCAATGCCGACAGGCGGATGGCGAGCAGCCGTCGCCCGCGCAGGCGGTGCACGACGCCGGCACTGCCGGGCGCCACGTCGACGAGCGCCAGGACGGCGAGTTCCTCGAGCGGCGCCGGCTCCGCGGGCGTCCGATGCCGGAACAGGCAGCGCGACAGGCCGCCCCGTCCCGCCTTCACGCCGGCACGCGCGCCCGGCGTCCCTCGATGACGAGCGCCTCCGCGATCTGCTCGAGCAGCCAGTCGAGCGACGACTCGGCGAGGCGATGCAGGAGCAGGCGATCGATCAACTCGCCCGCGGGTCCCATCGGCGGCACGTAGTCGCCTTCGAGCACCAGGGCCGTGCCGTTCCCTGCCCCCTCCGCGCGCAGCGTCCCGACGAACGTGGGAAACCAGCGCGAGTACCCCTCGGGATCCAGACGGACCGGGACGAGGAGCGTGCCGCCCTGCGCCAGCACCTGCCCCTTGCGCAGGACCGCCGTGCGGGACAGCCACGGTCCGAGCACCGCGGGCCCGCACAGGTACACGCCCGCCGGCTCGCCCTCGGCCAGGTCGAACCACGACCAATCGCCCTGGGCAAGCAGGGCCTGGCCCCTCGGCCAGGCCGCGTTGCTCATCCACTCCCTGCGGATCTGCATCTCCCATCCCTCCCCCCGGGGCCGCCGTGCCCTGGCGCGCTCCGAGAGCTGCACATCCGGCCGCTCTCGCGCGCAGCCATCCGAGCATGCCCGGAACGCTGGCGTGATCGTGGAGCGCGCGGCCACGGAGGTCATCCGCCCGAGGGCGCGGATTCGCAGGGCCAACTCGCCCGTATCGAGGCCGGCCTGGTCACGGGCGCCCGGTACGAGGCCCCCCACCGCCGGGAACAGTCTCCGGAAGGGGGGCTGCGCGAGCGGCGCTCAGTGGGCCCGATGCCTCCGCTACACTCCGGGCCGACAGACCGTCCGCGGCGATGGGGAAATGCGCGCGGCGGTCCGCCGAGAGGAGGAAGGAGGTCCGATCATGGGCGCCCGGAACCGCATCCTCGTCGTCGTTCCCGTGTTGGCGGTGCTGCTTGTCGGCTGTGGCGGGACCGCTTCCCCGTCCCCGTCGGCGGCTGGCGCCGCACCCTCCGCTCCTCCGGCGCCGGCGGCGACCTCACTTCCGACGAGCGCCGCCGTCAGTCCCTCCATGGCCCCGAGCGCTGCACCTTCGGCTGCACCGGTCGCGATCTCCGCGAGCTGCATGAAGGGCGAGGCCCAGACGCTCACGAGCGGCAAGCTCACGATCGGCACAGACAACCCCGCCTATCCACCCTACTTCCAGCCCGACGCGACCACCGCGCCGAAGCCGTGGAAGCTCGGTGATCCGACGAACGGGCAGGGCTTCGAGAGCGCGGTCGCGTACGCCGTGGCAGGCAAACTGGGCTTCTCGCAGAGCGACGTCACCTGGACGGTCGTGCCCTTCGACAACTCGTACGCGCCCGGCAAGAAGCCGTTCGACTTCTACCTCGCGCAGGTGTCGTACACGCCGCAGCGCGCGCAGGCCGTGGACATGTCGGACGGCTACTACTACGTCGCGCAGTCGATCGTTGCGCTCGAGGGCAACGCGATCACCTCGGCGAAGTCGATCTCGGAGCTGAAGCAGTACAAGCTCGGCGCCATGCAGGGCACGACCGCGTACACCGCGATCAAGGACGTGATCGCGCCCACGGCGCCCGTCTCCGTCTACTCGTCGAATGACGACGCGATCGCGGCCGTCAAGGCCAGGCAGATCGACGGCATCGTGACCGACCTGCCGACCGCCTTCTACATCACAGCGGCGCAGCTGGAAAACAGCGTGATCGTGGGGCAGCTGCCCGTCACGCCCGGCCCGGATGCCGAGCACTTCAGCCTGGTGCTGGCCAAGGACAGCCCGCTCACGACGTGCGTGAACCAGGCGATCGCGTCACTGAAGGCCGACGGGACGCTGGCCCAGATCACGAACGAGTGGCTGGCAGATAAGGCGAGCGCGCCCGTCCTGCAGCCATAGTCGAAGCGGCGCGCTCGGCGGGATGAGCGGGTTCAGGGCAGGAGCGGGCCCGCTCGATCAGGGGGAGCTGACCGACCTCCCACCGGGCGGCCCACGGATGCCGGGCGGCCGCCGCTACGATCGATCCGCGCTTCGGTCGACGCTGGTCGCGCTCGTCAGCACCGTCGTGTTCTTCGGCGTGCTCGGCTGGATCGTGGTGCACGCGCCGAACTGGCCGGACGTCCAGCGTTCGTTCTTCAATGGCGCCGTCTGGGCTGCGTCGGTGCCGGACATCGTGCCCGCGTTCGGCGTCAACGTGGAGCTCTTCTGCATCTCCGAGGTCTTCATCCTGGTGCTGGCGCTGGTCATCGCGGTGCTGCGCAGCCTGCCCGGCCCCGTGTTCTTCCCGCTGCGGCTGCTCGCCACCGCCTACGCCGACTTGTTCCGCGCAATTCCCGGCATCCTGATCATCTACCTGCTCGGGTTCGGCGTCCCGGCACTGCAGATCCCCGGGGTGCCGACGAGCACCTTCTTCTACGCGGTCATCTCGCTCACGCTCGTCTACTCCGCGTACGTCTCCGAGGTGTACCGGGCGGGGATCCAGTCGGTCCATCCGAGCCAGGAGGCAGCGGCGCGTTCGCTCGGCCTGACGCAGTTCCAGGCGCTCCGCTACGTCGTGCTCCCGCAGGCGGTGCGTCGCGTCATCCCACCGCTCCTCAACGACTTCATCGGGCTGCAGAAGGACACGGTCCTGGTCTCGTACATCGGCGTGGTCGAGATCTTCCGGCAGTCGCAGATCGACCAGGCCGCCGCCTTCAACTTCACGCCGTACCTGGTCACCGCGCTGGTGTTCCTGATCATCACGGTTCCGCTGGCGCGCCTGGTGGACGTGCTGATCGCGCGCGACCGCCGGCGGTTCCTGGCCGGCGCCCGATGACCGTCAGCCTGCGCCGATGACGTCTGTTCCGGACAGGCGCCGCCCTGTGGCCGGCCCTGAGATAGCGGCGCTGCGGGTGGAGCGGATCTGGAAGTCGTTCGGCCCGCTCCGGGTGTTGCGCGGCATCGACCTGGCCCTCGCCCCGCACGATGTCGTCTGCCTGATCGGCGCGTCTGGGTCCGGCAAGTCCACCCTGCTGCGGTGCATCAACCTGCTCGAGCCGGTGGACGCTGGCCGGATCGTGCTGCAGGGCGAGGAGATCACCGCGCCCGGTGTCGACGTCAACCTCGTGCGGCGCCGCATCGGCATCGTGTTCCAGTCGTTCAACCTGTTTCCACACATGAGCGTCCTTGCGAACGTCACGCTCGGACCCAGGAAGGCGCTGCGCCTCTCGGACCGTGCCGCGCGCGATCGTGCGACCGAACTGCTGGAGCGGTTCGGGCTGGCCGACAAGCGCAACGATTTCCCGGATCGGCTCTCCGGCGGCCAGCAGCAGCGGGTGGCCATCGTGCGTGCGCTGGCCATGGAGCCAGACCTGCTGCTCCTCGACGAGATCACCAGCGCGCTCGACCCGGAGCTCGTGGCCGAGGTGCTGAACGTCATCCGCGACCTCGCGCGCGCCGGGATGACGATGCTGCTGGCGACCCACGAGATGGCCTTCGCGCGGGACGTGGCGACGCGGGTGTGCTTCCTGGATTCGGGCACGATCCTGGAGGAGGGACCGCCGGAGCAGATCTTCAGCCGGCCCCGCGAGCAGCGCACGCAGCAGTTCCTCCAGCGGATCGTCGAGGCGGGGAGGCTCTGAAGCCGGGGGCAGCGCGCCAGGCGCAGTGACGCACGCGGCCAGCGCGCCCGGCGCACTGACGCACGGGGCCTGACCCCAGGCTCCGCGACCGCCTCCTGCAACGCAGATGCGAGGCGACCGTGCTCCACGCAGGGCCGGCTGTTGCGGGCCGCCACCTACCCTGCCTGCGCCGAGACAGGAAAGGAGTGATCGATGCGCAACTGCATCGCGGGGCAGGCACGCCCGGCCGCAGACCTGATCGAGCTGCAGGGCGGTCACGGACCGGGCCGGCCGGAGGGCGCTCGCCGGCGGGCGGTCGTCCGTCATCAGGCCAGGAGTGCCCGTCGATGAGGCTCGTCGACGTGACACCGCGAGGAGTGGAGGAGTACCGGGCATGCGCGGGCCCCGAGGCCGTCGAGCGATTGCGACGCGCCGCGGCGCCGCTGCGGGGCTGCCGCGTTCTCCACGTGAACAGCACGCCACGCGGCGGCGGAGTCGCGGAGATCCTGCACTCGGCCGTGCCGCTGCTGCGTGACCTGGGGCTTGACTGCGACTGGCGGGTGGTCTCCGCGCCGCCACGCTTCTTCGAAGTCACGAAGGGGATCCACAACCGCCTGCAGGGGGCACGCGGCCGCATGCGCCTGGAGGAGAAGCGCGTGTGGCGCGAGGCGCAGGAGCAGAACGCCGCTGCGCTGCCCGTGGGCTACGACGTGGGCGTCGTGCACGACCCGCAGCCGCTCGGACTGCCGGAGTACGCCCCGGCAGCGGCGCGGCACTGGATCTGGCGATTGCATATCGACTCCTCGCGGCCCAACCCGGGCACCTGGAGCTTCCTGCGCCGCTTCCTCGGTCCCTATGAAGCCCTGGTCTTCACGCTGCCGGAGTTCGTGCCGCCCGACATTCGACGCGACCTCGTGCGCATCGAGGCGCCGGCCATCGACCCGCTGGTTCCCAAGAACCGGCCGATGTCGGTCGAGCTGGCCCGGGCGGCGGTGAGGGGCCTGGGGATCGACCTGCGGCGCCCCCTCGTCGCCCAGGTCGCGCGGCTCGATCCCTGGAAGGACCCGCTCGGTGTCATCGACGCGTATCGGATGGTGCGCCGGACGCACGGCGACGTGCAGCTCGCCCTCCTCGGGGCGATCGAGGCGGCCGACGACCCCGAGGCCCATCGCCTGGCTGCCGCGGTCCGCGCGCATGCGGGCGCCGACCCGGACATCCACGTCTTCACCGACCCGCGCGTCATCGGCTGGCGTCAGGTGGGAGCCATCCAGCTCCTGTCCGACGTCATCTTCCAGAAGAGCGTTCGAGAGGGCTTCGGGCTGAGCGTCGCTGAGGCCCTGTGGAAGACGACGCCTGTGATCGGTGGGCGTGCCGGTGGCATCCCGCTGCAGGTACAGGACGGGGTGGGGGGCTTCCTGGTGAGCAGCGCCGACGAGGCGGCAGAGCGGTGCGCGTGGATCCTGTCGCACCCCGCGGAGGCGCGTGCGATTGCCGACGCCGGACGCGCGCAGGTGGCCGCCAGGTTCCTGCTGCCGCGGCTGCTCGAGGACGAACTGGCGCTGTACGGGGAGGTGCTCGGGGGCGCGCAACGCACCGAGGCCGGGTTCGCGGAGCAGGTCGCCTGATCATGGCCGAAGTCGAGCGACGACAACCCCCGGCGATCGTCCTGCAACATGTTGGCCTTCGCTTCGGCGACGTCGTGGGCCTGCATGACGTGACGCTCGACATCGCCCCGGGTCAGCTCGTGGGCCTGATCGGGCCGAGCGGCTCAGGCAAATCAACGGCCATCCGGCTGGTGGCCGGCGCGCTGCGCCCACAGGCGGGCGAGGTGTGGGTCCTGGGGCAGCGGCCGGCACGCCTGCCAGCGGCCATGCGGGCGCGACTGGGCGTGATGCCGCAGCGGGTATCGCTGTACGACGAACTCACCGTCGGCGAGAACGTCGACTTCGTCGCCGCGCTGTACGGTCTCCTGCCGCTCCGCCGCCGGCGCCGCGTTCGAGCGACGCTCGAGTGGCTCGGCCTGTCGAGCGTTCGTACCCGCCGCGCGTCCGAGCTGTCCGGTGGGCAGAAGCGGCGCCTGCAGCTCGCCTGCGCACTGGTGCACGATCCGCAGGTCCTGCTCCTCGATGAGCCGCTCGCCGGGGTCGATCCGCTGCTGCGGCAGCGCATCTGGGCCGAGCTGCACCGCCTGCGGGCGGGTGGCCGCGCGATCGTGGTCGCCACGCAGTACGTGGCCGAGGCGGACCACTGCGACCGGGTCGCGCTCCTCGATGGCGGACGCCTGGTCGCGAGTGCCCCTCCGGGAGCGCTGCGCCATGCGCTGGGTCGCCGCGACCGTGTCGAAATCGAGCTCCAGGAGCCGTTCGACCCGGCACGTCTGCCACCGATCCCCGGCCTGCGATCGATCAAGGCGCTGACGCCGACCGTGGTTCGCGCCGACGTCGACGATGCGTCACGCGACCTCCCGGCGGTTCTTGCCGCTCTCCGCCAGGTCGGCGGAGAGCCCATCCGCTTCGCGCATCGCGATGCGTCGCTTGATGACGTCTTCACCGATCTGGTCGCCCGGGCGCGTGGCGGTGGAACCGGCGCAGGCACGTCCGGCAACAGCGCCGAGCCTCGGAGCGGGACGCGACAATGACCGGACCGATCAAATCGCTCCAGCGCATGCTGGACGTGGCCGGCATGGAGATCGTCGAGGTCCTGCGTCGGCCGCAGGCACTCCTCGGACTGGCACTCGGGCCGCTCGTCGTCCTGGCGGTCTTCGGTGTGGGTTTCCGCGGCCCCGGGCCGCTGCGGGCGGCCGTGGTCGTGCCGCCCGACCTCGGGCTGCCCGGCTCGACTGCGGCGTACCGCGGCCTGACCCCCGGCCTCGATGTCGTCTCCGTGTCGGGCGAGACTGCGCCGGCGCTGCAGGCGCTCGCCCAGGGACGGGTCGACCTCGTCGTGGCCGCCCAGAACGATGCGAGGCAGCGCCTGGATGCGGGACAGCAGGCGGTGGTGACCGTCGACTACGACACGTCCGACCCATACCTCGCGTCCCAGGCGAAGATCGTGGCGTCGCAGCTCGGGGCGGCGATCAACCGCCGGCTCGTGGAGTCGGCCGTCCAGGCAGCCCGGCAGCGCGCGCTCGCGGCAGGCGGGGCCTGGCCGGCCGAGCTGCGCCCGACGCTCCTCGCGTCACCCGTCCGCGTCGACGCGATGGACCTTGCGCCGACGGCGCCGTCGGTCCAGTCGTTCTATGGCCTGGCCGTCATCGCTATCGCGCTCCAGCACCTGGGGATCACGCTCGCTGCCCTCTCGCTCCTGCGCGATCGCCAGCGGGGAATGCTCGAGCTGTTCCGCGTCGCGCCGATCCACGCCATGGAGGTGCTGGTCGGCAAGGCGCTGGCGCTGGGTGCGCTCTCCTGCGTCGTGGCGGCAGCGATGTTCGAGGTGCTGGTGGCCGGTTTCGGGGTGCCCCTCCCCGGCAGCGTCGGGCCGGTTGCCGCCGTAACCGGGCTCCTCGTGGCAACCGCCCTCGGCCTCGGGTTTCTCGTCGCAGTGATCTCGCGGGCGGAACGCCAGGCCGTGCAGCTCGCCCTGCTGATCCTCCTTGCGTCGGTGTTCTTCGGCGGCCTTGCGGTCGATCTCACGGAGTTGAGCCCGCCCGTGCGGGCACTCGCCCAGCTGCTGCCGGTGACGCAGGCGACCGCGCTGTTCCAGGACCTGTTCCTTCGAGGTCGGTCGAGTCAGGCCTGGCGCGGCGTCGCGCTCGCCGTGATGGCGGCCTCCCTGTTCCTCGTCGACTGGTGGCTGCTGCGACGCGAGCTCCGGGCGGCGCGCGCCTGAGCGGCGACCCTTCCCCGTGCGGGCCGCAGCTGCTGTCACGTGCAAGAGGACTGCAAGCGAGCCCGCAACGTCCGTGATGGCCGGGGCACCCGCGGTGGGCGAACCTGCAGGCATGAAAACGCGGCATGAACTCCATCACGGACCGCCCACCCGGTCGTCATCGACGGCCCGCGGGCAGGTCGCCGACCCTGCGACTCGCCCGGTCGCTGCGAGGCGCCAGGTCGCTACGACTCGCCGGGTCGCGATCGGCGCAGCCGCAGGCTCGGCCAGCGGCCACCCCGGAGCACAGCGATGAGCGACGAACCCGAGCTGGGGACCATCCAGACCGCCGTCCCGGCGCGCCTCGACCGCCTCCCCTGGTCCAACTTCCACTGGCGGGTGATCGCCGGCCTCGGAACCGTGTGGATCCTGGACGGGCTCGAGGTGACGATCGTCGGGGCGATCGGACCGCGCCTGACGCAATCCAGCGCGGGCGTCGGGATGACCGCCAGCAGCGTTGGGATCGCCGGGGCGCTGTACGTCGCGGGCGCCTGCCTGGGGGCGCTGTTCTTCGGGCAGCTGACCGACCGTTTCGGGCGGCGCCGGCTGATGATGGTCACGCTGCTGACGTACCTGGTGGCCACCGTTGCCACCGCGTTCTCGTTCGCGCCGTGGTACTTCATCGCCTGCCGCTTCTTCACCGGCACCGGAATCGGAGGCGAGTACTCGGCGATCAACTCGGCCATCGACGAGCTCATCCCCGCGCGGCACCGCGGCCAGGTGGACATCAGCATCAACGGCAGCTACTGGATCGGCTCCGGCATCGGCGGTCTCGCCTCGCTCCTGCTGCTCGACCGGTCGATCTTCGCCGTCGACCTGGGCTGGCGTCTCGCGTTCGCCATCGGCGCGGTGCTGGGCCTGGGGATCCTGTTCGTGCGCAACACGCTGCCGGAAAGCCCCCGCTGGCTGTTCATTCACGGCTGGGAGCAGGAGGCCGAGCGCATCGTCGGCAACATCGAAGCCGAGGTGCGCAAGGCGACCGGAACCACGCTCGCGGAGCCCGGAGAGTCGATCACCGTCCACGAGCGCCGCTCGATCCCGTTTCGCGAGATCGCGGCGGTCGCCTGGCAGCGCTACCCCAGGCGCACGATCCTCGGCCTTGCGCTCTTCATCGGTCAGGCCTTCCTCTACAACGCAGTGGTCTTCAACCTCGGGTCGCTGCTGCACAAGTTCTTCAGCGTCCCGTCGGGCATCGTGCCCGCGTACATCCTCGCGTTCGCAGTCAGCAACTTCCTCGGCGCGGTGCTCCTGGCACGCCTCTTCGATTCCGTGGGACGCAGACCGATGATCACCGGGACATACCTGTTGTCGGCTGCGCTCACCGTCGCGCTCGGGGGGCTGTGGCTGGGCGGCGGGCTCACTGCGGTCACGTTCATGGCGCTGGTGGCCGCCGTGTTCTTCTTCGGTTCGGCCGGGGCGAGCGCCGCGTACCTGACCGTGAGCGAGATCTTCCCCATGGAGACCCGCGCGCTGGCGATCGCCTTCTTCTACGCGGTCGGGACCGGCCTGGGCGGGATCATCGGGCCGCTGCTCTTTGGGTACCTGATCCAGAGCGGCAGCGTCAGCCTCATCGTCGACGGGTTCTTCCTCGGCGCCGCGGCGATGGCGCTGGGCGGCGTGGCCGAACTGCTCTTCGGTGTCGACGCCGAGCGCCTGTCGCTCGAATCGATCGCCCGCCCACTGACCGCCGCGCGGGAGGGCGCACACACGATCCGCAAACGTGCCCGACACCGGGAGCCTCAGTCGGGCGGCGCCGGTTCTGCAAGGTGACCGCAACGCGCGCGGGAAGCCTGTGAGCCGGATTGCAGCCTTCGATCCGTAGGCTCACTCGGTGGCAGACCGGACCTCCCACAAGGATCCGGGAGCCCACGAATGCGGGAGATTCTCCAATGGCGACGATCATCGCTGCCGCGCTGTCTGCGCTGTCTGCGCTTGCCGCGCTGGTGGGCGCGCCTGCCGCGCTGCCTGCGCTTGCCACGCTGGTGGGCGCGCCTGAGGGCATCAGGGAGCTGGCGACGAGCAGCTCGCACGACGCATGAGCGCGCCGTCGACGGAGACCGGTGGCGCGGCGTCGCGTGCGACGAGTGGCGCGACGTGGACGGCGACGAACGGCGCGCGACGACAGGGCCGGGCCCCGCGACAACAGGGCCCGGCCGCACGACGTGAGCGCCCGGCCCCGCGACGTGTCCGGCCCCCCGCTCCACACCAGCCGGACGACCCAGGCTCGGAGTTCCCGCTGGTTGAGACCGCGCTTGGAAGCCTGGCGCTGCTCGCCGCCCTGCTCATCGGCCTGCCTCACTGAGTCCTCGCCCGGCCGCGCCGAGATCCTCTGGCGTGGGGCGAAGCGGACCGGCGCGGGCCGACTGAAGCGTGCCGGGGCGCGTCGAGCGAATTGGACCGGCACGCCCCGTGTCGATCTGCGCCGGCGCGCACAGGAGCGCCATCGACGCCCGGCACGCCGGTATCCGTGTCGGGCGCCACGAGGACGCACCTGGAACGCGTCGCGGCAATGAAGTACCAGCCCGGCCTCGACGGCATCCGCGGCCTCGCAATCCTGGTGGTGGTGGTCTTCCACGCCGGCGCACCGATCGCGGGATGGGCCGGCGTCACCGTCTTCTTCGTGCTCTCCGGCTACCTCATCACGGGCATCCTGCTCGCCGAATGGCGCAAGGCGCACACCCTCGACCTTCCCCGCTTCTACGCGCGCCGCGCCCTCCGGCTCCTGCCCGCCCTGGTGGCCGTGGTCGGATTCGTGACCCTGGTCGAGGCCGCGCGCGGCGCCCTCCACCCGCTGCAGCCGATCGCCGCGCTCTTCTACTTCGGCAACTGGCTGATGGCCGGCGGCACCGACATCGGTGCGCTCGGCCAGACCTGGTCGCTCGCGGTGGAGGAGCAGTTCTACCTCGTCTGGCCGGCCCTGCTGATCATCGGACTGCGCTTCCTGGGGGTGCGCCGGACCGGCGTGGCGTGCTGTGCCTACGCGGCGCTCATGGCGGGCATCGTCCTCTTCGCGCCTGTGCCGAAGGACCGGATCGCGTACGGCTCCGGCATCCAGGGGTTGTCGCTCGCGGCCGGCTGCGGGGCGGCGTTGCTGGGGTTGCGCATCGACGTGCGCGGCGCGGCGCCCGCCGCGGCCGCCCTCATCCTGCTTCTCGTCGCCCTGTTTCCCAGCTTCTCCGCCTACGAAGGACCCGGGCTTGTTCTCGTCACCGCGGCGAGCGTGGCCCTCGTGACGGCAGGCGGCCTGGCCTTTCTGCCGCTCGTCTGGCTGGGTCGCATCAGCTACGGGCTCTACCTCTGGCACTTCTCGCTGATGCACGTGCTCGGGCCGCGATCGCCCGTCTACTGGGTCGTCGCCGCGGTGTCGCCGGCCATCGCCTGGGCGTCGTACCGCTGGCTAGAGTCTCCGTGGCTGCGCTTGAAGGATCGGCTGCGGACCCCACGGGAGCGCACGCAGCGGCTGAGCGGACAGGCGAGGCCATCGCGTGCCGCGGAGACCCGGCGCGTCGGGACGACCGGACCGACGTAAGGGCGCGCCGCCGGAACGGACCCGACGGGTCGATCGGACCGAGCTGAGCCCGCGCTGCCGACACCCGGCGTGTCAAGCGGACCCGACCGAGCTGAGCCCACATCGCCGGAACACGGCGTGCCAGGCGAAACGGGCGCGGATCTCCGCGAGCGAGGCAGTTGTATGCACGGGGCAGCCGGCAGTCCGAGGGCGAACTGCGCGGCGAGCGGACCTCGTCGCGCCCTCGGCTGCGGGCCCCGGAGCTAGCCGAGCGGCCTCGTCGGGATGAGCGGCACCGTGGTCAGCAGGAAGACGATCCCCGCGAAGAGGATCACGGCCACGAACGTGAGCACAGCGGACAGGCCGACGATCGCCAGTTCGCGTGATCGGCTGTGCTCCAATCGGCTGTGTTCCAATCGGCTGTGTTCCACGTGGCGCTCCTCGACTCACTGACGCCCACCCGGCGAGTGCCGGGCTCGAACACCCGCCGAGTGCGGGGCCCCGACAACGGGCGAGTGTCGGGGTCGGGCACCCGGCGAGTGCCGGGCTCGAACACCCGCCGAGCACCGGGGTCGGACACTGGTCAGGGCGAACCCTAGGAGGCGCGCCCTCGCGGTTCCATCTCGCGGTGCGTGGAGCGCGTTACAGGGACGCGGCAGTTGCCAGTCGGCCACGCTGGCCAGCTGCGCGTCACGCGAGCATGCCGTCGTCGTCGCGCCTTGGCATCCGCGCTGAATCGGGTCGGCGCCAGGGTCGCGGGGCACAGGCACGGGCGCGGTCCGGTCCCCACCAGCCGAACTGCGCATCGTACGCTTCCGCGATCGCTCGCTCGGCAGCGCGCTCGCCCAGGCTCGCGGCAGCATCTGGGACGCCCGCGGCGGGCGTTTCGAGCTCCCCCGCGCTCCACGCCGTCAGCCCGAACCCGGTGACGCTCGCGGTGACCACGTAGGCGCCGGTGTGCCCTTCCCCCAGGCAGATCCAGAAGTGGCCACGCTCGCGCGAGACGTAGTCCTCCGTGCTCAGCGTGCAGGCGACATGCCGTCCACGACACAGCCGCGAGCCGGGGATGGGCCCGATGTCCGCGGCATAGTCGCCGACGTGCGGCTGCAGCGGCCGGGGCGGACGGGTCGTGCCGATGCGAGCCGCAAAGGCATCGCGAAACGCGTGCGCGGCAACCGCGGCGAGGTCGAACAGTGCGTCGTGCGACATGCGCCCTCCTGACCCCGAGGTGTCGGTCGGTCCGGCCGCCGGGTGAAGGGCCGGCCAGGCCGTGCCGCGCCTGCGGGCAACATGGGCGGTCGGCCAGGCGGCGCGCGTCGCGGGCCGCGAGACCATCGACCGGAGAGCGCGCCCACCTGTCGATTCCGCGGCATGCCGTTCGTCTTCACTCCCGTCAACCAGGCACGCCGAAGGAGGCAGTGATGAAGTACGTCATGCTCATCTACCAGGGCGACGCGATCGAGCGACAGAACGCGCTCCCCGAGGAAGAGCTGAAAGAGGTCTACGCGGACTACCAGGGAGTCAACCAGACCCCCGGCGTCACTCCCGGGCCGCCGATGGGGCTGCCGCAGCACGCGACGACGGTGCGCGTCGAGGGCGGCAAGACGCTGACAACGGACGGGCCGTTCGTCGGCATGAAGGAGGCCGTGGGTGGCTTCTTCATCCTGGAGGCCGACGACCTCGACGCGGCGATCGAGGTCGCTGCACGAGTCCCGGCGGCGCGCTATGGTGGCGCCGTCGAGATCCGACCCTCCGAGGTGTACTGGTAGCCACACTCGAGCAGATCTTCCGCGAGGAGTGGGGCCGCGTCCTGGCCACCCTGGTCGGTTTCCTGGGCGACTTCGACCTGGCAGAGGACGCCGCGCAGGAGGCGTTCGCCATCGCCGCCGAGCGATGGCCACGCGACGGCCTGCCCGACAACCCGCGCGCGTGGCTGCTCACGACGGCGCGAAACCGCGCGACGGATCGCATCCGGCGCGACCGGGCGTTCGTCGCACGGTACGGTCTGCTCGCCGTGGACGACCGCGTCGACCTCTCGAGGGACCCCACGACGTTCCCCGACGAGCGCCTCGAGCTCATCTTCACCTGCTGTCACCCTGCGCTCGCGGTCGAGGCCCAGGTGGCGCTCACCCTTCGCACCCTCGGGGGGCTCACCACCGACGAGATCGCGCACGCCTTTCTCGTGCCGGAGACGACGATGGCGCAACGGCTGGTGCGGGCGAAGCGGAAGATCAAGGCAGCCGGCATCCCGTTCCGAGTTCCCCCGCCTCACCTGCTGCCGGAACGAGTCGACGCCGTCCTCGCGGTCGTGTATCTCATCTTCAACGAGGGCTACGGCGGTCGCGCCGAGCTTGCGGCGGAGGCGATCTGGCTGGGGCGCGCGCTCGCCGAGCTGCTGCCGGACGACGCCGAGGTGCACGGGCTGCTGGCGATGATGCTCCTGCATGACTCCCGGCGCGATGCTCGATTCCGCGACGGCGAGCTCGTGCTCCTGGCAGACCAGGATCGGTCGCGCTGGAAGACCGAGCAGATCGCCGCCGGGCGCATTGAGCTCGACAGGGCCCTGGCCCTGGGCGGTCGGGGGCCCTATGTCCTCCAGGCCGCCATCGCCTCGCTGCACGCCGAAACACCGTGCGACTGGGCGCAGATCGCGGCGCTCTACGCCGAGCTCACCCGTCTTACCCACTCGCCCGTGGTGGAGCTGAACCGCGCCATCGCCGTCGCCGAGATCGATGGCCCCGAGGCGGGACTGCAGATCGTCGACCAGCTTGGCCTCGACAACTTCCGCTATCTGCACGCGACACGAGCAGAGCTCCTGCGACACCTCGGACGGAACGATGAGGCGCGGGATGCCTATCGCCGAGCGCGGGAACTCACCGAAGACGGCGCGGAGCGCCGCTTCCTCGACCACCGGCTGGCAGAACTCCCGGGTCCCGGTTTCCGACCGGTCGCCACGTAGCAGACGATCGTGCCGAGGAACGTGCCGCCACGGTCCCGCGCGCCGAGCTCATCGCGAAATGCGTCGGCCCGGGTCGGCGCGAGCGTCCCCGCGGCGACCATCTCCTCGATGGATTGACCGAGCTGCTGGATGGTGTCGAAGACGGCCAGGCTCGGAAACCGACCGACGCTGACCGCCACGTGCGCCCCCGGGATGCCGGCACCCGACAGGAGCGCGCAGAGGAAGAGCCCGGCGTCCGGATAACGCGAGGCCGCCCGGCTCTCCACGACGAGGCGACGTGCCAGGTCGGCATCGGAGGCGGTGAAGGCCGTCTGGTAATGATTGACATCGATCAACTGGATGGTGCCGCCCGGGCGGGTGACACGGGCGAACTCGGCCACGGCGATCGCCGCGTCTGCCGGCGTCAGATGCTGGAGCACACGCTCGCAGCGCACGACGTCGAAGCTTGCATCGGCGAAGGACAGGGCACGCACGTCATCGACCAGGAACTCGACTGGCGACGTCGCGAGGTCTGCCGCATGCCGCGCGCGCTCGACCAGCTGGCGACTCGCGTCCACACCGACGACCCGCCCGCCGGGCAGGACGTGCGGGGCCACTTCGAGCGCGTACTCGCCGAGCCCGCAGCCGGCGTCGAGCAGGCTCGTTCCTGGCCGGAGGTCGAGCCCCGCGAGCGCCTCCTCACGGAGCCCGCGGATGACCTCGGCCACCAGCGAGAGGTACCCGGCGTGGCGGGCCGGATCGGCCGATGTGTCAACCGACGGAAACTGGAGACGACCCTGCCCCGGTACGGTCATCGCGGGCCTCCCCACGCGCTGACAAGCTCCCAGCCTCGCGGCACCGTCCAGGGTAGCCCCGATCCAGCCGCACGGCCAGTGGCAAACGCACAGGTCCCGCGTGCATCGCCGCCTGCTGGACTCTGTCGGGCTGCGGTTTCGGTGGCCCGCCCGACCATGCATGGCTGGGCGCCCGAATCGCACCGAGGTTACGATGCTCGAAGACCGCGGTCCCGCCATTCGGGCAGCACGACGCTGCGGCATCGCGACGACCCTCGTGTGGCGCACCGGGAATCACCGCCAGGTTCGGGATCGGCGTGGGCCGCGGCTGAGGCCATCGGAGGTGGGCCGTGAGGGATCCGACACCGCAGTTCGGCACCTGGGCGAGCTACAGTGGCAGCGAGGCGATCATCCTCGCCGTGGTGCTGCTCGCGGTGGCGGGCGTGCTCGCCTATCTCGCCACCCGCCTGCGCGTCCCGCTCGAGATAGAGCGGCCGGGCCGGGCAACCGCGGGCTTCCTCCTCGTGCTCTGGGTGCTCTCGATCCTGACCCTGACGATCAACGCGGGCGCCGAGGGGGAGCAGGCGCTGCACGACTTCCCCGGCTACTTCAACTCGGTGCCCGTCAACCCGATCACGCCGGTCACCGACCTGGCCGTGGTGCTCACCTTCATCGTCGTCCTCTTGTTGAGCCTGCGCCGCGGCTTCCGGACGGCGTTCCTGAGTGCAATCATCGGGGCGCTCGCGGCACCCTGGATCTTCGAGCTTCCGTACGACCTCGTCGTGATGGGCCGGACATACCCCCCGCTGGCGCCGGATCCGACGCTCTACCGGCTGCTCTTCTTCCTGCCCCTCTTCCTCGTGGCGGTCTCCACGTTTGCCGTGCTCAGCCTGTCGCCCCTCGTGCGCTTCTCCCAGTACACGCTCCTCGCGCTGGCCGGGATGTTCGTCGGGTTCGCGCTGTGGGCGGCGCTCTTTGGCTTCGAGTACCCCGCCTCGGGTGGCCCGATCCTGCTCAACGACGTCTCCAAGATCCTCGCCTTCGTGGCCGCCGTCACGCTCTTCGTGCCGGCCGGCTGGCGCCTCTCGCGCACCACGCTCACGAGTCGGTTCCGCACGCCCTGGGTGCCGCCGACGGGTCTCGGGCAGTGAACACGGTACCTCCCGAGACAGCGCAGCCCCTCGCGGTGTCCGTGAGCGGGAAGTCGGGCCCCTCCATCGTGAGGCGCACCCGGTCGCCGAGCTCGAGCACGTCGAGCCTGGTCAGGCGCGGCGCATCGTTGTCGGCGAGCACGGCCTGTGCGTCGTCACGAGCCTGGACGATACATCGATCTCCACGAATATGGCACCCGCTACATATCCCGGCATCGAACGGCAGAAGGAGGGCCGCATGCCAAGCGTGAGCGTCCGCTACATCGTGCACGACACCGATGCCGCGATCAGGTTCTACTGCGACCTTCTCGGGTTTCGCGAGGTGATGCACCCCAATCCCTCGTTCGCCATGCTCTCGCGCGGCGAGCTGCGGCTCGTCCTCAGCGCGCCCGGAGGCGGCCCGGGTGGCGGTCAGGCGATGCCGGACGGCCGGGTGCCGGAGCCCGGCGGGTGGAACCGCTTCGAGATCGAGGTGGACGATCTCGCCACCGTGGTCGAGACACTGCGGCGCGCCGGTGCGCAGTTTCGCAACGACATCGTCACCGGCGTCGGCGGCCGGCAGATCCTGGTGGAGGACCCTTCCGGCAACCCTGTCGAGCTGTTCGAGCCAACGATCCCGGAGGCCCGGCTCACGGGCCAGTAGGGGGGCGCGGCGGCCGCGAGGACGTCTTGACTGCTCCCCGTCCCGAGCGATCGCCGGGTCGAACTCCAGACGTGGCTCACCCGACGCGCTTCAGCTTGCCGGTCTTCTTCGCGTAGCGCTCCGCGCGGGCAAAGACCCACATGCCGAGCGGGATGAACACCACGCCCATCACGATGAGGGCGGCGAGATGCCCGAGCTCGGCTGTCACAGGAGCGCCGTCGATCAACCCCGCGCGAACGCCATCGAGGATGTGGGTCGCCGGGCTGAGCGGCGAGATGTATGCCAAGAGACCGGATGTCACCGATTCTGGAGCATAGACACCGGTGCACCTAGAGGCCGCCGGCGGTCAGTAGCAAGCCAGCGTTTCTCAAATACAGTGACCAGTTCGCCGTCGCGCAAGCTGACGTGCCGCCGCCTCAGCCTCCTCGGTTGGAGATGGGGCGCAGCCCACCCGCGCGTTCAGTGCCGTGCCTTTCCGCGGTGGCGTGAGGCTAGGTAGCGGCTGACGGCTTGTTTGGAGCTGTACCAGCGGCCTTCTTGTTGCGTCGCGATCAGTCGCCCCTTTTCGGCAGCGCGGCGGAGCGCGAGAGGCGACACGTGCTCGCTCGCAAGCGCGCTCAAGGGCAGGAGCCGGTGGGGGCCCGCGAGCCCCGGGAGCAGGAAGCGATCGATGCTCGTCTTGACCGCTCGAGCGAGCAGTTCGGCCAGCGGGCCCACGTCCGGCTGCTGCGCAACATCCCCCTCCGGCATGAGCATCGTCAGCGCCCCGACGTGCTTCATCGGGTCGGCGCGCCGCAGCGCCTGCAGGTACTTGACCCGCTGCTGCTTGAGGATGACGGCCGGCGGGTACCCCTGACGCACGAGCAGGAGGTTCAGCACGAGTCGCCCCGTTCTGCCGTTGCCGTCCCTGAACGGGTGAATCTGCTCGAACGCCGCGTGGAGACGGGCCAGGCGCACCATGGCCGGCGCATCGGCAGTAATCTCGTTCGCGCTCGTGATCCAGTCGGACACGAGCTGGGGGACCTCGGTGAAGTCGGGCGGCCGGAGCCCACTCGCCAGCGGCGCGATGTTGTGCCGGCGAAAGCTGCCAGGTCCTTCCTCCTGCACGAACTCGTCGGGAGGAAAGTGGCGCCAGACCGGCTCCACGACCAGGCGGTGAATCTCTCGCAGTTCCGTCAGGTTGATCTGGCTGCTATCGCGCCAGTCGGTTCCCGGAAGCGCCTGACTGTAGACCCAGCGCGCCGCCTCGGCATAGGCCTGGACCTCCAGGATCTCGCGGAGCTCGCGAGCAGGGCCGGTGACCATTCCCGTCTCGAGCAGCACGCGCACCTGTTTGAGCAGCAGCGTGTTGCCTTCGATGGCGGTCGAATGGTGGGCCTCCTCGTTCCAGATCTCCT
Source organism: Candidatus Limnocylindrales bacterium (assembly GCA_046704705.1). Lineage (GTDB taxonomy): Bacteria > Chloroflexota > Limnocylindria > Limnocylindrales > CSP1-4 > JBJKRK01. The sequence goes on from JBJKRK010000128.1 coordinate 20,818, forward strand.
CCCAGATGGCGGCGTTCTCGACGGGACTGGGCAAGCCCCCCACGCGGGCCAGCTCCCGAACGCCCTCTTCGACCGCCGCGAAGATGGCGGCACGACTCGGGCGACCGCGACGGGACATCAGCATGGCCATGTTCGGTACGTTCTCGCGCTGCGAAATCGACCGGACCCAACATACTCCATGTCGGGTCCGGTGGTCGCGTCCGAAATGCGACGTACCCAACCGTGCCCGACTAGCGCCGCTGCACACGGGTCTGCGGTCAGCCGATGCGCTTCAGCCGCCCCGTCCGTTTCGCATACCGCTCCGCGCGGGCGAAGACCCACATACCGAGCGGGATGAAGACAACGCCCATCACGACGAGCGCCGCGAGATGCGCCAGTTCGGCAGTCACCGGTGCACCGTCGATCAACCCCGCGCGAACGCCATCAAGTATGT
>JBJKRK010000129.1:0-8430 GCA_046704705.1 Candidatus Limnocylindrales bacterium
CCAGTATCGCCCACCAAATCCTCCGGTACGCGAACCTCCGGGCGTGCGGCACTCGGTGCCTGGGCCGGACGCGCGAGCGTCAGCGCCCCGAGCCGCGCTCCACCCCCGTCAGCTGGCGGATGGCGATGTGCCCGAGCCGCGTGCGCCACCGTTCGGTAGCCGACATCGACCGCGTCGGGCTCCGCTGACAATCCGAGCGATCCGACCTCGCATAGCAGTCCTGGCGCGCGCGGCCAGAGGCTCGTGTCGACGAAGGCGCCGACCACGACATCCACTTCGCCGGGACCGCACAGCTCCTCGATCGTCCGCCGCGCGACCACCTCTCGGCGCTCCCGGGCATCGCCGTCCGCGCTCACGCGCCGAACGCTGGTACGTGCGCCCCCGTGCGCAGGAGAAGCACTCAATCTGACGGGGCCACGGCGTGCTGCCGCTGCAGAGGCTCCGACCGGTCGGCCGCGCCTGGAGCCTCTTCGCGCCCGAGCTGCGACCCGGATGGCGCGTAGGCGCCAGCCACCGTGGCATGCAGCCTCACGGCCGAGGAAGGGCGGTTCAGGCGGTCGCGAGCACCCCATGACCCCGGCCGGCACCAAGGCATGCCGGACGGAGGTGCCTGCTGGCGCGGCCAAAGTGGGCCCCGATCAGCGCTGGAGCAGGATCAGCGCCGCGATTACGAAGCCCAGGATCACGATCGTCTCTGGGATCGCCAGGAGCATCAGGATCGTGCCGCCGAGCCGCGGCTTCTCGACGAGCGCGTTGGCGCCTGCCGCGCCGATGCGCGCCTGTGCCACGGCCGTTCCCAGTGCGGCGATCCCGACGGCCAGGGACGCCGCCAGCAGCGCGAGCGCTTCCTCCATCTTCCAACCTCCAGCGGGGCTGACACTGCCGCTCTCCGCGGCCGACCGCTCTCGCTCCTCGTCGTGGATGACGAATGGGGCTGGACAACGGCTGACGTTACGCGTACACCGTAGGTCCCCAGAGGGAGGTGGGGAGGAGCCGGAACGCCAGGTCTGGGGGGCGACGAGGGGCTGGTGTCCCGGCTCCGCCGCGTGCGGGCCGCAGCGGCGCGGCTGTGCTGTCTATCGATCCGATGCGCCCCGCGAGGATCGGCGGGCGGAGCGCGCGAACTACGGGCGGTCCACCCCCTCTTGCGCCAGGCGACGCGCCCGGAGGACGCGTCGCTGCGCCTCGATCCAGGCGTCGAGCATCGCCTGCCGATGCCCCCACCAGTCGGCCCCCGCCCAGCCACAGCTGCACAACACCACAGCCCCCGCGCTCACCCGCCGCTCGTGGCCGGCGAGGAACCTGAGCACCTCGTCGTCGCTCGCGATCCGCAGCTGCATGCCTTTGTGCACGGCTGTTCGCTCCTCTCCCGGAGGCCCACCTGCCGCGCCTGATCACCCACCTGGCGGGGCGGGCGGCTGGGGGGAAACCGTCCCGCCCCTCCGGTATCGATGCGGGTGAGCCCCGGGACGGTGCGTCCCTCCAGCGCACCGCCGCGACAGCCTCCCCTCGCTCGTCAGCCGAACCAGAACTCCTCGTCGACCTCGGAGATGCCGGGGTCGAGAATGGCGCGGATGATCGCCGGCGGCAGGCTGGTGCGCCGGGCCACGAGCTTCGTGAGCCGCGCCGGATCGCCCCCGCAGCGCAGCAGCGCCCGCCGATCGAGCCGTGGCCAGAGCGCCAGCGCACGCCGCGTGGCCAGCGTCGAGTGCGGTGGGGTGGAGCTGGAAGACAACCGCAAAGGCAGGATGGGCCGCACGGCTGGTGCAAATGCCATCCCGCAGACGTCCTCCCGTGCATCCCCGTAGGAGAGACAGGACCCCGAGGGGAGACTGCCCGGGGAAGGAGCGCCACCGCCCGGAGACGCGGGCCTGTGCCACGATGCTACGGCGGCATGGTGCGTCCAGGCAACGGGGTTATCCACAATCTCCACGATGAGACACACCCGTGGGCCGGTGTCACCCCTGGCCGTCGCTTGGGTTCGGCAACCGCACTACAGCCCCGGGTCAGGCACTGGCGTCTCGCCCCCTCCTCAGGCATCATGGCCTGCCATCCGCGCTCGGTCGCGGCGATGCTGGAGGAGGTGGCGCATGTCCGTTCGCGTGCCCGTGCTGGTGGGGCCGGGCGAGGGCCCGTCCGTGTGGTCGCTCGGCGGCCGCTTCACGATCAAGCTCGACGACGCTCAGGCCGAGGGCCGCTTCAGCCTCCAGGAGGCGATGGCCTCTCGGGCCGCGGAGCCGCCGCTGCACATCCATCACCGTGAGGACGAGGCGTGGTACATCCTCGACGGCCAGATGACGTTCTACGTGGACGACGTCGCGTACCGGGCCGCGAGTGGCTCGTTCGTCCTCGCCCCGATGGGCCGTCGGCACACCTTCACCGTCGATGTCGAGCCAACGCGCGTGCTCGTCTTCGCTGCGCCGGCCGGGTTCGAGCATTTCGCGCTCGAGCTGGGCCGACCGGTCTCTTCCGACGTTCCGCCGTCGGATCTCGCGATGCCGGGTCCGGACGCTCTGGGCTCGGTCGCCGAGCGTTACGGTATCGAGGTGGTCGGGCCGCCCTGGCGTGTGACGCATCCAGACAACGGCTGACGGCCCGGCGGTGTGCGGCGCCTGTCCGGGGCCGCCCAGCCTCCCGCTCGAGAAGCGCTACGAGGCGTTCCGCCGCCGGAGCATCGAGGTAAAACTCGACGGAGGCGTCAGGCGCGACGAGACTGACCCACGCGGCGCGGCGCGGCGCTGCGCGCTCCAAGGCCACCGCATACATGCATGGCAGCGACCTGTGGCGCCCCTGACCACCTGGGATGCAACGCCAACCTCACGACGATTCCGCCTGCGAAGACGACCGGGATCCCCGGAGGATCGAGAGCTCTCGCAACCCAGCGCGAGGTCGCGATCGAGATTGTGGGGTACGGCTCGGGCGCCCTGCCGATCCCGACGCTCGCTGGCGCGATCGCCCTCAAGGTCCACGCCTGGCAGGCACGGCGGGCTGCGCGAGACGTCGAGGATCTCGTCCGGCTGCTCGCCGTCGTCACCGATGTCGAAGACGTACGCTGCCAGCTCACGCTCGCGGAACGCAGGGCACTTGGACGCGTCGGGCCGTTGGGCGACGAGAGCCATCGTGCGTGGCTGGCCGTGCCCGACACCGATGACGCACGGGCCGCGTTGAGGCGTCTCGCGGATTGACGCGAGCTCGACTGTCGACACCGCAACCAGCTTGCCGCGGCGGGTGGTGGCCATTCGGCCCCCTCGTGGTGACGTTCGGTCCTTGACTGCCGCTGGAGTCGACGCAGATTGACGAAACACACGGGGGGTGAAACGCGCGGTCATGCCCGGCCGCCCGACCGTGCAGCAGCACCGCGAGCCCTCCGTCGCCGAGGGAGGGTAGGCACATGCGTATCCACACGAAGGTCGAAGGGCACTACGACGTGCCCATCGAGTCGGCCTTGCAGTTCCTGCGCGACATCCACACGCTGCCCCTGTGGCACGTCACGGTTGTCGCGGTGAAGGACGTCGTCGGGGCTTTCGACGAGGTCGGGTCGACCGCGACGCTCGTCATCAAGGCGCCTGACGGGCTGCACGACTTCCACATCGAGGTGATCGAGGTTGAGCCCAACCGGCTGGTGAAGCACGTCGGCGAGCAGGTCGATGGCCCGATGCGCTACACGGCGACGACCCGCTACACCCCTGCGGGCCGAGGCGTGGATTGGGTCTGGGAGCAGGAGAACGAGATCCCTGAGGGCCTGCCCGGGCCGTTCGGGAGCGAGGCCTTCATGGCGCGCATGATGGAGCAGACGCTCCGCCAGTCGGGGGAGAACGCGACGCTTCTCCTGGAGGCGATGGCCGTGCAGCCTGTGTGACAGGCGGCCGGCGTGGCGCACCGGACCGCCACATCCTGAACGCAGCCACGTGCTGACCGGGCCGCCCTCGGCTTCACCGACGAGACGCGGCCCGGCCGGCGCACTCATCCGGCCGGCGCACTCATCCGGCCGGCGGTCCCATCGGTGCTTCGCACCGACCGGTGGGTGTGCGAAGGAAGGCGGAGGACCACAGGAAGGAGGGCGGGACCACAGGCGTGCCGCCCGCGTAACCGGCAGAGACAGGGAGCGGCGTGAGCCGCAGGGCCACACCGGCGTGTTTGCGTTCCGAGGGTGGGAGACATGTGGCAGCACCAGAGGGGCGTCCGGCCTCGGTCGTGGCTGGCGCTCCTGACGGTGACCGTCGTCGTGGCCGGGTGCAGCGCCGGCGCACCGACACCGAGCCCATTCGCCGTATCGGCTTCGCCGTCCACCCGCGTTCGGACGGCCGTGGGGGGTCCTGTCGGCGCCGCGACGCCCGCCACCGGTGCCACCACGCCGGCCGCTCCGGCCACGTCTTCCCCTGTCACTCCCGCCCCGACGCCCGCGACGGCCGCCGCCCCCGAGGGGCTGATCCTCGTTCGGCAGACGGTCGACGTGTGGAACGGCACCTACCTCCTCGTGGCCGCCGACGGCTCGACGGTGCGCACGCTCGGCCCTGGTGTCGCCGCCGCGTGGACGCCGGACGGCACCTCGATCCGCCTCGCCACGCTGGACAAAGCGTGCGTCCCCCACCTCTCGACGGTCTCGGTTGACGGGAGCCGCACGGTCGCGGTGGCGGCGGCGCTGTGCGCCGGCGATTACGGCTTCACCTGGTCGCCGGACGGGTCGCAGGTGGCCTTCGTGCGCTACCAGCATGGGATGCCGCCACGGAGCTGCGGGTCGCAGGGCGGCACGTACTCAGCGGAAGAGCTCGTCGCCGACGTGATCGTCATGGGCGCGGACGGGCAGGACCAGCGCGTGGCGGTGCACACGACGTGGCCCGTCTTCCTCAGTTGGTCCCCCGACGGGACCCGGATCGCCTTCACGACGAGCGTGCCGCCCCCGGCGAGCGGCATCACGGCACACGAGATCGTCGACGTCCGCACGGGTGCACTGACGACGCTCGACCGCATCGACGGTGGCCCCGTCTCCTGGTCGCCCGACGGGCGCTGGCTCGCCTTTCTCGCCACCACGGGCACCGCGACGAACATCGGGCTCGCGCGCCCCGACAGGACCGGCCTGCGGACGCTGCACGGCGCCGAGGGGCGGGCGACGGGCACGCTCGCCTGGTCGGCCGACAGCTCGTCGATCGCGACGTACGCCTATCGCGGAGACGCCGCCACGTTCGGGGTGGATGGCGGACCCCTCCTCGCCCTGGACGTCGCCACCGGGGCAGTGCGCGATCCGGGGGTGCGCGACGGGAACACCTCGCTGCCGCTCGCCTGGTCGCCCGATGGGCGCTGGATCGCGTACGTGCCGGAGGGAACCGACGGCAGCCCGCCCGGCCCGCTCACGCTCGTCGATGTCGCCGGGGGCGAGCGTCGATCGCTGGCCGGGACGAGCGCTCCATCCGCATGGCCGGAGTGGTTCGCATGGCAGCCGGGACGGGAGAACGTGAGGTAGGACATGGCACAGCACGACACGGCACGTGCGTACCAGTCGAAGCTGGCGGTGCTCGTCGTCTCCTGCCTCCTGGCGGGGTGCGCCGGCACGAAGACGACGCCGAGCGGGCTCGACACGTCGAGCGCTCCTGCGCCCACGGGAGCTCCGATGGTCGTCGCCGGTCCCGTCCCGACTCCGTCAGCCGTCGCCGGCGTCCTTCCGACGCAGACGCCGGTGCCCGCCCGGACAACGGTTCCCGCCCGGACGCTGGTTCCTGCCGAGTCGGCGGTGCCCGCCCGGACAACGGTTCCCGCCCGGACCCTCGCCGCCCCGCCGGCCGCGCAGGCCACTCCCGAGTCGAGCGTGACGCCTGCGCCCACCGGCACGTCGCCGCCCACTCCGACGGGCACGCCGGAAGCGCCGCCCTCGCGCACCCCCGTGCCGACGCCGACCCCGACGGTCTACGCGTACCTCCCGGCCCGCCCCGGGCCACTCCGGGTGAACGCCTTCGCGACCGTCCTCGCCGACGACCTGGTGCTCCGCTCCTATCCGTACGTCTCCGGCGACTCGGAGATCCTCACCCCGCACCTGCGGCGCGGCAACCGGCTCTTCGTGCTCGAGGGGCCGGTGACGGGGTCTGGCTACGACTGGTACGAGGTGCACCCAATGCCTCCCGACAGCGACGCAGATCTGCCATCCATCGGCTGGGTCGCGGCCGCGAGCCGCGAGGGCGCGCTGTGGATCGAAGGGCTCGTTGTCGACTGCCCGCCGCTGCCGGTGACCTTCGGCACGCTGGGCACGCTGTGGGCGACCGAGCAGATCGCCTGCTACCGCGGGCTCACCCTCTCCTTCGAGGCACGACTGGTGGGTGAGACGGCCACGATCGACTGGTTGCCGATCCAGACGCCCGAGCGCTTCTGGGCGATCAGCTTGCCCGCGGACAGCGGCATGCGGACCTGGCTCTTCCTTGGCGATCCGGCTGGGCCGGCGAATCGGGCGCCGCTTCTGACCAGCCTGCCGCTGCGCGTCGCCACGCCGGGCCTTGCGCCATCGACGCTCAACGGCCAACCCCTCGTCCGCGTCGAAGGGCACGTCGACGACCCCGCAAGCACGGCCTGCCGGGACGAGTACGGCTGGGTCACCGACGCCGAGGCGGTCCTGATGTGCCGCGGGGATTTCATCGTGACCTCGCTCACGGTGCCGCAGTGAGACGAGTCTCTGGCCCGTGGGCAGCCTCGAGCGAACACCGCCTCTCGCCCATCGATGCGTACCTGCTCTGCAGCGTGGCGGTCGACCTGCGGTTGAGCGAGATCGTCGACGCGCCGAACTGGGTGGTCACGGCGTACTGCCCGCTGCGTCTGTTCGCTTAACGCGCGCGCATTTCGCGCTCTTCAGCTTGGGTGACAAGTGCTAGACTCGCGGCTTGGACTTCGGTCGGGGGTCGACCGATACCGAGGAGGACACACTGGTATGACTTACCGTCGAATCGCGATGGTGGTCGCCGTCGCCCTTGTCGTTGGAGCGTGCAGTTCGGGGACCGGCGCGTCGACCGCGCCGAGCCAGGCGCCGGCGGCCAGTGCGGCCGCCAGCCAGCCTGCGGCACCCGCATCAGCGGCACCGGCCGCCTCGGCGGCACCGTCGGCAGCAGCGTCCGCGCCAGCGTCGCCGTCCGCAACCAGCCTGAATGTCGCCTTCTTCGCCGCGTCAAGCGCTAATGGGTGGAGCGCTTCAGCGTGGCAGGGGATCCAGAGTGAAGTCGCCAAGGTCGGCGCCCACGCAACCCTGTACGACGGGCAGTTCTCGGCGTCGGTGCAGCTGAGCCAGATGGAAGACGCCACAGCGTCCGGTAAATTCAACGGCTTCGTCATCGTGGCCAATGACACGGTCGGCATCGCAAGTGCGGTGCAGAGCGCATGGCAGACCGCGAAGATCCCGACCGTGACTCTGTTGTTCCCGATCGGGCCGGATCTCACCACACTGCAGCCCCAAGTCCCGGGCATCATCGGCACCATTGCTCGGCCCCCGGCTGACGGGGCGAAGCTGCAGGCGGATTCCGTGGTGCAGTACTGCCAGAACATCAACCCCTGTCGGGTCGTGATCCTCATCGGCCAGTTGCAGTATCCGTTCGACAAGGTCCGCTACGACACGTACGTCTCGGTACTGAAGCAGCACTCGAACATCCAGGTCGTGGCGATGGGTCAGGGCAACTACGACCGCGACACGTCGCTGAAGGCCATGCAGGACATCCTGCAGGCACATCCGCAGATCAATGCCGTGCTCTCCAACGCGGATCAGCAGACCGAAGGTGCGGTACTCGCTCTGCAGGCTGCCGGGATCAATCCGAAGTCAGTCTTTCTCACCGGCGCAGGGGCCACGCAAACGGCGGTCGCGGCCGTGCGTTCTGGTGAATGGGCGAATACCTTGGCTGATTATCCGTTCTCCTGCGGGGTCAGCGCAGTCGACACGCTGGTGAAGTACTACCAGGGCAACACGCAGCCCGTCGTCATCAACGAGGACACGTTCGAGCCATTCAGCCCGCTGCTCACGAAGTCGATCCTTGACGCGAACCCGAGTTTCGTGGGCCAGTGGAAGGGCTAACGTCCGTTGGCCGAGCCCGCGGTCCGGCTGAGGGGCGTCTCTAAGCACTTCGGAGCCACGCGCGCCCTGGTCGATATCGATCTCGATATCGACCAGGGCAGTGTCCACGGGCTCGTCGGCCAGAACGGGGCCGGCAAGAGCACGCTTGGGAAGATCCTGAGCGGCATCCACCAGCGCGACCGCGGCGAGTTCGTCGCCTTCGGCGAGACCGTCCACCACTGGTCACCGCGCATCGCGCTCCGGCACGGCATCGCGATGATCCAGCAGGAGCTTTCCCTCGTCCCTGAGCTCAGCGTCGCGCAGAACGTCTTCCTGGGCATCGAGGACGAGCGTTTCGGGCTCCTGTCGGAGCGCGAGAACGAGCGCTTCGAGGCGCTCAACGCACGCGCGGG
>JBJKRK010000130.1:0-5675 GCA_046704705.1 Candidatus Limnocylindrales bacterium
GCCTCGCCCGGCGAGTGCGTGGGCCTCCACGTCTTCTCCCTGTGTGAGCATAGGTCGGGGCTCCACCTCCGCTGCTGGCGTCGAACACCTGCAGCATCGGCTGGGGCCCCGCCCCGTTGTTGGACCAAACCGTCAGAGAGGCCCGATCCCGGCGCTCAGACCTGGGGAGATTCGGTGATCAGCTCTGGGGAGATTCCGCTGATCGGCGACATCTGGGCCGGGACGTTGCTGCCGTACGCCTCCGGCACGGGCTGGCGCGCCACCGAGCTGCGCTACGCGGGCGGCCCACGGTACGGCGATGCGCCGCTCGCGATGACGTTCGTCCTGCCCGACGACCTCCCCGCGTTCGAGGCGTCACTGACGGCCGCGCAGCTGTCCCGCATCACCGCCGCGCTCGCCGCCCAGCGCACGGCGCTCACCCGGACGGCACCATGCCCGGGCGAGAACCCGCTCGGCTGTGAATGTTCCCCCTACGGGGTCGATCTCTTCCTGCCCCGCTTCAGCATCGACACCCGGGCCGGACTGAACGACGCGCTCAGGGCGCTCGGCATGCCGCTCGCCTTCGACCCCAGCGCCGACTTCACCGGTATCCACCAACGGATCCCACCAGTCGACCAGCTCTACATCTCCACCGTCATCCACCAGGCGAACATCGACGTCGACGAGAAGGGCACGGAAGCCGCCGCGGCAACTGCCGTCGCGATGACCACGGGTGGTGGCTGCGGCGGGACGAGCGTGGCGCGGACGATCACGCTTCGCCTCGATCACCCGTTCCTCTTCTTCGTGCGGGACCTCGCCACGGGCGCCGTCCTCTTCATGGGCCAGGTGACCGATCCGTCGGCGTAAGGACGCGCGCCGGACCAGGAACCGGTCGCGGCGAACAGTCGGTGCGAAGAACGAGCGTTCGGCGTCCCCGGTTCACCAGGGGTGAGCACGCCCGGGAGTGAGCTGGGACGTGCGGGAAGCGGGCGCGGATGCGCAGGATGCCCTGCCCGAGCGGCCGCCCGAGCGGGTTGGCCTGCCGCCGCCCGTCGAACAGGCCGTTCGGCCCTCGCCCCTGAATTGGTCGCGCCCTATACATGACAGAGACACATGAACCCACCACCTCATCACCCACCCGGCATGCACCACGGCCACGGCTGGCAGCCCGGCGGGCCTCGACATCGCTGGCTGGAGCCCTTCGTGCTGGTCCTGATTGGCGCGGGCACCGCGCATGGCTACGCGCTTGCGGCACGCCTGAACGCGCTCGGGGTGGCGCCCGGGTCGGTCGATGTCGGGGAGTTGTACCGAACGTTGCGCGAGCTCGAGCTGGCTGGCTTCGTGCGCTCCGCCTGGCAGAACCCGGAGACGGGTGCCCGGCGGCGCGAATACGTCCTGTCTCCGGCGGGCGAGGCGAGACTTGCCGAGTGGGTGCTGGTGATGCGGGAGCGCGCGCGACTGGTCGACGCGTTTCTCGCAATGTGCGGGGAAGCGGGAGTGAGCGTTGCCGGGCTGGCGGCGCCGAGCAAGGAGGCCTAGCGATGGGCTGCTATCACGGACACTGGCATGGACATGGCTGCTGGGGACCCGGCTGGTGGGACGCGGGATACGGGTGCGGCCCGGGTCACGGCTGCGGCCCGGGATACGGGTACGGTGCCGGCTACGGCCATGACCGGAGCTACGGCCCCCGTTACCGGTCCGGGCGCCGCCGCTCCGGGCGCTATCCGACGGTCTCGCGCGAGGCTGCCGCGGCCGAGATGGAGACGTACCTCGCCTCACTGCGCGACGAAATCCGCGCGGTCGAATCCGATCTCGCCGATATCGCGGGCGGCGCAGCCGAGACGGGGGCTCCACCGCAGGTCTGACAGGGTGCGCCCGTCACGCCGGATGCGGGCCACCCTTGCGAACGACCTCCTCCCGCACATGGATGCGGAGGATGCGCTCGCCAGGGCGCTCGATCACGCGATCGGGCGCTGGTAGGGCATGGAGAGCGAAGCGGAGATCGGTGACAGACAACGTGCTGGATCCGCCATGACAACCCCGGAAGTCACTGACCGGCGATCAGGAGCCGGGGGCAGCGCTGCGGGCGAGCCCGGCGCGACGCCTGTGGCATGGGTGCATGCACTGGTCGGCGAAGCCGCTCGGGCGCTCACCGCCCCAACGAGTCCTCACGAGACGCGCGGCGCCTCCGTTCTGCGGCCGGTCGTATTCGGCGCCACCGATGGCCTCGTGACGAACCTCTCGCTGATCGTGGGAGTGGCCGCAGCGGCGTCGGAGGATCCCCATGCCGTCCTCGTCGCGGGGGTGGCCGGGCTCCTCGCGGGAAGCTTCTCCATGGCTGTCGGCGAGTACGTCTCGGTGCGCTCGCAGCGCGAGCTCCTCGACTACCAGGTCGAGCTGCAGCGTGACCAGCTCCGGTACACACCGGAGCAGGAGCGCGCCATCCTCGTCGAGATCTACGAGAGCCGCGGGCTGTCCCATCCTGAGGCGGCCCTCATCGTCGATCGGCTGATGGCGGATCCGCAGCTTGCGCTCGAGACGTTCGTGCGCGACGAGATCGGGTTGTCCGCCCGGACGATGGGCTCGCCGTTGACCGCCGGATTGGGATCGCTCTTCGCGTTCGCGTGCGGTGCGCTCATCCCCCTGCTTCCGCTGCTCCTTCTCTCGACAGCACTCGCCGTTCCCGCGAGCATCCTCGTCTCGATCGGGGCGCTGTTCGCGGTCGGGCTCGGCGTGAGCCGGTTGACCCATCGGCATCCACTCCGAACCGGGCTTCGGCAGGCAGCGCTCGGAGGCGTGGCTGCGGCCGTGACGTACGCGATCGGCGCGGCGCTGGGCGCGGCAGTGCGATGACCGAAGCCACTCGCCCCGGGCCCGGCGACACGATCGGTCCGCGTCCGCCGCTGGCTTTCGGGCCGGTCCGGTCACGGCGCCTCGGATGGAGCCTCGGCGTCAACAACGTGCCGCCCAAGACGTGCTCCTACGCGTGCGTGTACTGCCAGGTCGGCGCCACCGACCGCGCGAGCGTCGAGCCCGGCTCCTTCAACTCCCCGGGGGAGATCGTGGCGGCGGTTCGGGAGCGGCTCGCGGCCTGTGCGGAGGCGGGTCAGGCGGTCGACTACGCGACGTTCGTGCCCGACGGCGAGCCCACGCTCGACCTCGGGCTGGGCGATGCGATCCGCGGGATCAGGGCCCTGGGGGTGAGGACCGCCGTGATCACCAACGGGAGCCTCCTCTGGCGGGCGGAGGTGCGGGCGGCGCTCGTCACAGCCGACCTCGTGTCGCTCAAGGTCGACACGGTCGACGAGTCGATCTGGCGGCGCCTGAACCGGCCGGTCAGGACGCTTCGGTTGGGGGCGATGCTGGACGGCGTGCGCCAGTTCTCCGCCGGGTATTCGGGCGAGCTCGTGACCGAGACGATGCTCGTGGCCGGCCTGAACGACGAGGACAGCGCGCTCCAACGCACGGCGGCGCTCGTGGCCCGCCTCGCGCCCCGGCACGCGTACCTCGCGGTCCCCACCCGACCGCCGGCCGAGGGGTGGGTCCGGGCGCCCGCACACGCGAGGCTCCACCGCGCACTCGACATCTTCCGCACGACGGGCATCCCCGTGGCGACCCTCTCCCAGGAGGTCCCGGATTCAGAGGCGCCCTTCGCGGCGGTCGGCGATCCGGCAGAGGGGCTGCTGGGCATCGTGGCCGTTCACCCGATGCGACTCGCCGCGGTCCGAGACTACCTGCACCGTGCCGGCGCCGACTGGTCGGTGGCGCAGGGGCTCATCGACAGCGGGCGCCTCATCGTCGTGCGCCACGGCCGGCAGCCGTACCTGCGAGCCGCGCGCACGACGCGGCGGCCGCGGGGCCCGATAAGCTGCGTCAGGCCTCCGGAATGCTGACCTCGAGCCAGTCGTCGACGATGCGCATGAGAAGTGGGTCGCACACGCAAGCGTGGGCCCAGGCCCCGACCACACGGCCACGGAGAGAGCAGCGGCCGCGCTCGCCCCGGTGCACCAGCGAGGTCTCCGCGGGCGGCGACTCGTGACCGACACAGGCCCAGTGGTGGCGCCGGACGGTCGGCGCGGGCGTCTTTACGTCGCGCTCGCCGCGCTCGCCTGGTCGAGCGCGGGCCTCGTGCAGCGCAACCTGACGGTTGATCCGCTGACACAGGTCGTCGGCCGCGCGGCGTTCGCCTGCCTCGGGATCCTCCTCTTCGTCGCCCTGACGGAGCGCGGTGGAACCCGGCGCGTGTTCCGATCGATGGGTCGGGTCGAGCTGGCGTTCGCGGTTTCGATCGCGATCTCATCCGCCACGTTCATCCTCGCCCTCAACGCAACGACGGTGGCAAACGTCCTCGTCCTCCAGGCGGCGGCACCGCTCCTGGCGGCCGCGCTCGGATGGGTATTCGTGGGCGAGCCGGTCGCGGCGCCTGTCTGGCTCGCGACGATCGTCGCCCTCGCAGGTGTGGCGGTGATGGTGGGCGGACCGGGCGCGGGCGGCGCCGCTGACGGGTTCGTCCTGGCCGGAATCATGACGATCTCGTTCGCCGCGAGCATTGTGCTGGCGCGCCGACGCAGCGACATCTCGATGGCCCCGGCGAGCTGCCTTGCCCAGCTCCTCCTTGTAGCCTGCGTCCTGCCCCTCGCGCACCCTGCGCAGGTCAGCCCGCACGACCTCGTGCTCCTCGCCACCCTCGGGTTCGGGCAGATCGGCCTGGGGCTCATCTTCCTGACGCTCGGCGCGCGCCTGATCCCGGCCGCCGAGGTCGGCCTGCTCTCGCTGCTGGAGGTCGTTCTGGGGCCCTTGTGGGTCTGGCTGGCCCGATCGGAGACGCCTACCCCGTCGACCCTTGTGGGCGGCGCCGTCATCATCGCGGCGGTCGTGGTCGGAACGCTGTGGACGCCAAGACGGGTCGCCACCGTGGCGTGAGCCAATCCGCGTACGATGGCGGCGGAGCCCCGTCGCTGGATAGGCGGCCGTGCCCGGCGAGCTCGCCCGGGTGATGCGGTCGGGCCACCCCGGGCAGTGTTCGTCGAGCAGCACACCGATGCGGCCGATCGAGGGCGCTGCGGGTAGCGGCCTGGAGGCCAGCAGACAGTCGGAGGCAGGCAGGCGGCAGGCATGCGGATCGCCATCGTCAGTCAGAACTACCCCCCGCTCGTCAACGGGCAGGCCGCGTTCACCCATGCCCTCGCCGCCGGGCTGGCGATGCGCGGTCACGAAGTCCTCGTCGCCTGCCCGGCCCCCGCCCTGCGAGAGACCGCGTCGCGGTCGGGGCGCCTCCGGGTCCATCGGCTCGCCGGCATTCCGGTCACCCGGCAAGGGCCGCGGGTGGCGATCGCCATCCGCCCGGGGGACCGGCTGCGCCAGCTCTTCGGCACGTTCGGGCCCGATGTCGTGCACGTCCAGGACCACTTCCCGTTGTGCCGTACGGCCCTGGATGCGGCACGGCGGCAGGACATCGCCATCGTCGCCACGAACCACTTCGTGCCGCGCAACTTCACGGCCTACGCGCCGCTCCCCCGACCTGTCCGGTCCGTCGCCGAGTCGGTGCTGTGGGGCACCGTGCGGGATGCGTTTCGCGCCGCCGACACGGTGACCGCGCCGACCAGCTTTGCCGCGGCGCTTCTCCAGCGCAACGGCGTCGTCTCGGAGGCGCTCGCCATCTCCTGCGGTGTCGACCTGGAACGGTTCCATCCTCG
>JBJKRK010000131.1:0-4382 GCA_046704705.1 Candidatus Limnocylindrales bacterium
GACCTCGGTCTCGTCCCGATCAGCGATCGCGTCCGTCGCCTTCGGGAGCACTGGCGAACCGCCGGATGCGGACCCGCACGTCCGGTGGTGTGGGAGGGGCTGAGCTAACCTCAGCCCCTACCCGATCATGGAGGACCGCACAGCATGGCCGACCCGTTCGCCGACTTCGACGCGCACTTCGAGCAGACGGCGAAGACCCGCCTGGCCGATTACGTGGACTTGCTGCGCATCCCCAGCATCTCGACGCTGCCCGAGCACGCCGCGGACATGCGGACCGCGGCGCAGTTCCTGGCGGACCATCTCACCCGCGCCGGGCTGGAGCACGTGGAGATCAGCCCGACGCCGGGACACCCGGTCGTGTACGCCGACTGGCTCCATGCGGGGGGCGCGCCGACGGCCCTCGTGTACGGGCACTATGACGTGCAGCCCGTGGATCCCCTCGATCTCTGGAAGAAGCCGCCGTTCGACCCCCGCGTCGAGAACGGGCGCGTGTACGCCCGCGGCGCCTCGGACGACAAGAGCAACGTGCACATCCACCTGATGGCGGCGCAGGCCTGGCTCGCCCTCAGAGGACGCCTGCCGCTGAACCTGCGCTTCGTCTTCGAGGGGGAAGAGGAGTCCGGATCCGAGAATCTCGACGCCTGGCTGGAGGCGAATCGGTCGCGGCTCGCCGCCGACGTCGCGATCATCAGCGACACGGGGTTCTTCGACGGCAACCTCCCGGCGATCACCGTCGGCCTGCGCGGGATCATGTACGCGCAGGTGGACGTCACCGGCCCGGACCTGGACCTGCATTCCGGCGGGTTCGGCGGGACCGTGATGAACCCGGCGAACGCGCTGGCCAGGATCCTCGCCTCGTTCCATGACGACGGCGGACGGGTGCTCGTGTCCGGCTTCTACGACGATGTGCAGGAGTTGAGCCAGCGCGACCGGGCCGAGTTCGCGCGGTTGCCGTTCGACGAGGAGGAGTACCGCCGGCGCATCGGGGTTCCGGCGCTGTGGGGAGAGCCCGACTTCAGCGTCCTGGAGCGGCGCGGTGCCCGGCCGACGCTGGACGTGAATGGGATCTGGGGAGGATTCCAGGGCGAGGGCGCGAAGACGATCATCCCGGCCCACGCGCACGCCAAGGTGAGCTGCCGGCTGGTGCCGCGACAGGATCCGCAGCGCATCTTCGAACTCGTCCGCGACCACGTCCGCAGGCACACACCTGCGGGCGTGCGCGCCGAGACGACGCTGATCCACGGCGCGCCGGCCAGCCTGACGTCGATCGACCATCCTGCAACGCAGGCCGCGGCGGCCTGCCTGCGCGACGTCTTCGGGACGGAGCCCGTGTACGTTCGGGAAGGTGGCTCGGTGCCGGTGACGGCGTCCTTCGGGAGCCTGTTGGGCCTGCCGGTGGTGCTGCTGGGCTTCACTCCGCCCGATGACCAGGCGCACGCGCCGAACGAGTCGATGCGCCTGGACAACTACGAAGGGGGTCTCCGGACGGTCGTAAGGTACTGGGACGCGTTGAGCCGTCTGCACTGGTAGTGGCGCAAACCCCGGATGCTATGATCGCCGCACAGGTCACGGGAGGTTGCGAGACCCGGTGGACAGCAGCGAATTCCAGTCAACAGCCGTGGCGGCGTCGCCCCCTGGCGCCCCTGCCCAGCCCGGCGCCCCGGACGGTGCCCGCTGGCGCCTGGACACCGACGGCGGCAGCATGGCCCCGCGCTCCGCGCTCGACGTGCTGGTCGACCTGAACGACAAGGTCGTGGGGGGCAAGATCGGGCAGTACCAGCCGGTGCCGCTCGGCTTCACGCCCCTGGACAAGACGATCGGTGGCGGCCTGCGCTCCGGTGAGCTGCTCCTCATCGGCGGGGCACAGGGAACCGGCAAGACCACCATGGCGCTGCAGATGGCGCGCAACGTCGCGTCGGGCGGTCAGGCCAACGTGCTCTACCTGTGCTTCGAGCACGACGAGGAGTACCTGCTGAACCGCCTCATCGCGATGGAATCCGTTCTCCCGCATCTGCCGCACACATCGGCGGCGATCAAGATCCAGGACGTGCGCAGGGAGATCCTGGGAACCTGGATGGCGGAAGGCACCGGCGGCCCGCAGCTCGCGAGCAACCCCCGGCTGCGTCCGGCGCTCGACCGGATCGCGCGGTACGGGCAGAACCTCTTCCTGCTGCGGGGCTCGCAGACCGCATCCACGGTGGAGAACATTCGCCGGCTCGTCCAGCAGCACAAGGCGCTCTCAGGCGAGCGCCGCCTGGTCGTGTTCGTCGACTACCTCCAGAAGGTCCCGATGATCCCGGAGCCGAACACCGAAACGGAGAAGGTCACCTTCGTGGTGAACGGCCTGAAGGACATCGCCCTGGCCGAGGACGTGCCGATGATCAGCATCGTGGCGGCCGACAAGGAAGGGCTCAAAGCCTCCCGCCTGCGCAACCACCACCTGCGCGGGTCGTCGGCGATCAACTACGAGGCGGACATCATCCTGATCCTCAACGAGAAGTACCACATCGTGGCCAAGGTCAACATCGAGTTCAACCCGTACCAGGCCCAGCGGTTCCGGGACTGGATCGTGTTCTCCGTGGAGAAGAACCGCGGCGGGAAGGACAACGTCGATCTCGAGTACGAGAAGCACTTCGAGTTCTCCTGTTTCGACCCGAACGGTCGCACGGTGCAGGAGAAGCTCATCGAAGAGCGCCTGTACAACGAGTAGCGCGTGGAAGACGACTTCCCGGACTACCTCGAGCTGATCGTCGAGATCCCCAAGGGCAGCCGGAACAAGTACGAGTGGGATGAGCGGCGCGGCGTGGTGCGCCTCGACCGCGTGCTCAGCTCGGCCGTCTTCTACAACTTCGACTACGGCTTCATCGAGGACACCCGTGCCGCCGACGGCGACCACACGGACGCGATGCTGTTGATCGCCGAGCCGACCTTTCCCGGCTGCCACGTGCGGGCGCGGCCGGTCGGCGGGCTGGCCATGCACGATGAGAACGGCGAGGACTTCAAGGTCCTCTGCGTCGCGGACGCCGACCCCCTGTACACGCACGTGCGCACGCTCGACGACGTGTTCCCGCACCGGCTGGTCGAGATCGAGCACTTCTTCGAGACGTACAAGCTCCTGGAAGACAAGACGGTGGAGGTCTTCGGCTGGCGCCCCAGGGAAGTCGCCCTCGACGTGATCCGTCACGACCGCGAGGTGTACCTGGTCGAGGACCACGCCGGTCGGCACGGCTGAACGCGAACGGGTGACACACGGGTGAACGCGGACAGGTGATGCCGGACCGCGCCGGGGACCAGCCGGAGGTCGTCTTCTTCGATGCCGGCGATACATTGCTCCATGTCTACCCCTCCTGGACCGGACAGTACCTGGAGGTGTGCCGGGAGTCTGGACTGGCGGTCGACCCCGCGGCACTCGAGCAGGCGTTCGCGGAGGCGCTCCGGCAGGGCTTCTGGGAGGTGGACGGCCCCTTCGAGGCCACGGCCGAGGCGTCGTACGAGCGGGTGAAGGCGTTCGACGTCAGGGTGATGCGGCTGCTCGGGTTCGAGCACCTGCCGGACTCGTTCTACCGAACCATCGGCGAGCAGTTCGCGCGTCCCGCGGCGTGGCGGGTCTTCCCCGAGGCGGAGCGCACGCTCCGTGCGCTCGCACGCGCCGGCGTTCGCTGCGCGGTCATCAGCAACTGGGTGTGGAACCTGCCGGAGCTGCTGGAGGGGCTTGGCCTCGCCCGTCACTTCGAACGGATCGTCACCTCCGCGCGGGTCGGCTACCAGAAGCCGCAGCGCGAGATCTTCGAGCGCGCCCTGGCCAGCATGGGCGTGGCGCCGGAGCGGGCGATGCACGTCGGCGACAGCGTCTCGGCCGATGTGGCCGGGGCACACGGCGCGGGGATCCGCGCCGTGCTCCTGGATCGCACCACGCAGGCGACTGACCGCGCCGACATGGATGGTGCCGGGCCGGCGGGACCCGCAGGCGCGCCGGCGGGCGTGCCCGTGATCGGCGATCTTGCCGGTCTGCTTCCGCTCGTGGGGCTCCGCCAGCCTGCCCGGGCATGAGCGGCGCGACGGCGTGAGCGGCGCGACGGCATGAGCGGCGCGACGGCACGAGCGCGCTGAGGAGCGTATGCCCGTGTCGCGGAGGGCAGACGGCCCGACGGGGGGTGACCCGCGGCTCCGCGGCTCCGGCGCCGTCCCGGAAGCGTGGCGGCTGTTCGTGGCCGTGCCGCTTCCGGACGCGATCCTCGAGAGCATCGCGACGCGTACCGCCGCGCTGCGGGCGCGCCGCGATGCGGCACGCTGGCAGGCGCCCCCGACCTGGCACCTGACGCTCCGGTTTCTCGGCGACACGCCACCGTCCGCGGTCGAAGCGATCGTGGCCGCGATGCGGA
>JBJKRK010000132.1:0-6069 GCA_046704705.1 Candidatus Limnocylindrales bacterium
GCCGCGGACCCTGCCGCCGTGCGTGGGCGGGGCGCCGCACGATGCGCCGGCGCGGTGCTCGCGGCACCCGCGTGGGCCATCCGGGACGAGCTGACCGGCACCGATGGCTGACGCACCTCGTCTGCCAGGGCGGCCGTGATTCCGTGCGCCTTGGCGACGCCGGTGACCGTCTCGAGGTTGGCGAAGGGGAGCAGGACGCGTGGATCGTGCACGCGGGCCGCCACGTCCGGATCGACGTGCTCGGCGAAGGCCGAGAGGAGGGCGTCGGCGTATTCCTCGGGCGCGTCCGTGCTGGACCACCAGACGCGGCACTGCTCGAGGCCCTGCAGGGCTTTCAGCCAGTGCCCGGCGCTCGCAGGGCGGCGCTGGCCCAGCGGCGTGCGGTAGGTAGCCGCCAGGCGCGTGGCGAGCGAGCGTGCGGTGTACCCGACGTACAGCACGGTCTGATCGGGCAGCCAGAAAGATGCCAGGCGTGCGGCCAGGTCATGTGCCGTCGGCCGCTCCCCGTCGAGCAGGAGGGTCGGCACCTGCTCGATCCAGGCCCGCAGCGCGATATGGTCCAGGGGAGCGTGGGCCAGCGCTGCCCCGAGTTCGACCAGGTACACCCCCGGTCCTGCGCCGCGCACCGCGTTGCCCCAGAGCACCGGGCCGTCGGCCAGCAGGCCGACCCACATCAGGAGATCGCCGGCACCAACGCTCGTGTTTGCGCTCGTCTGCCGCGCGGAGGGTTCAGCACTCACCCCGAGATGATAGGGCGGCACGGCCGATCGGCGCAGGCAGCCGGTTCAGGGCCGTTCGCGAAACTCCAGCCTGACCCGCGCGTCGACGATCATCGGGCCCTCGGGACGGACGATCACCGGGTTGAGGTCGAGCTCCACGATCTCCGGGTGCGTTTCGACCATCACGCTGACGCGGAGCAGCACGTCCGCGAGCCCCTCGATGTCCGTTCGCGGCGCGCCGCGGTACCCATCGAGCAGCGGGTAGATCGCCAGCGACCGGATCATGTCACTGGCGTCACGGTCCATGATCGGGGTCAGGCGGACGGCGACGTCCCGCCGCAGGTCCGCCGCGGTGCCGCCGGCCGCACAGGCGAGGACGGGTCCGAACTGCAGGTCGCTCACCACGCCGACGAGGACCTCCACTCCCCCCTGCACCATCCGCTGCACGAGGAAACGGGGCGTACGGATCCCCAGGCGCGCAAGCCGCTCGACCATCTGCGCGGCGGCGTCGTGGGCAGCCCTCTCCCCGCTGATCGAGAGCGCGACCGCGCCCGCCTCCGTCTTGTGCACGAGCTCGGGCGCCATCGCCTTCACGACCACCGTTCCGCCGAGCTCTGCAGCGGCGCGACCCGCGGCCGCGGGATCGTCGGCGAGACGCCACTCCGCGAGCGGCAGCCGATAGGCGGCCAGCAGCTGCGCCACGGCGTCGGGATCGAGCCAGAGCGCTGGAGCGGGTGCCCCTCCCTGCGACGCGTCGGCCGGCGCGGCCGAGGCCGCCGAGATGCTCCCTGCCGCCGGCAGCGGAACCGCCGCGGCCGGGGCGAGAGCCCGGGCAATGCAGCCGGCCGCCTCGCCCCGCTGCAGGTCGTCGAAGGCCGGGGGATTGCCCTCCGGTGCGCTGCGCCAGTCCGCATATGCCGCGGCGCACGCGAGCACGCGGGCGGCATCCTCGGGGAAGCGATAACAGGGGAGATGGAGCCCGCCACCGCCCAGTTCGTCGGGGACACCAGACGAAGACATGACCACGGTGATCAGCGGTATGGGACGTGGCAGCGCCGCGGCCGCCGCGTGGATGGCCGCCGCGGCGTCCTCCACTCGCGTGACCAGGGGCGGCACGAAGATCACGATGCATGCGTCGATCCCGGGGTCGGACGCGAGCAGGGTGACGGCCCGACGGTAGTCTTCCGCGGTCGCCGAGGCGATCATGTCGACGGGGTTGTTCAGCCCCGCTTCCGCCGGGAGAAACGCGGCGAGCGCCTGTCGGAGCGACTCGCCGAGGGGCGGCACGAGCAGCCCGGCCTGCTCGCACGCATCGGCGCAGAGGATCCCCGGGCCGCCGCCGTTGGTCACGATCGCCACCCGTCGCCCCGCGGGCCACGGCTGGTTGGCGAGGAGCGAGCCGATGTCCAGCAGCTCCTCGAGCGTGTCGGCTCGAATGACACCCGACTGACGGAAGAGGGCATCGATGGTGAGGTCCGACGCGCCGAGCAGCGAGCCCGTGTGGGAGGAAGTCGCACGCGCGCCGGCCGTCGAGCGTCCGCTGGCAAGCGCGACGATCGGCTTCCGCCGGGCGACCCGGCGCGCCACGCGCGCGAACGCGCGCGGTGCGGCGACCGACTCGAGGTAGAGCAGCACCAGGCCGGTTTCCGGGTCGTCCTCCCAGTAGTTCAGGAAGTCGTTGACGGAGAGATCGGCCTGGTTGCCGGCCGAGATGAAGGACGACAGGCCGAGGCCGAGGCTCGCAGCGTAGTCGAGGGTGGCCGAGCCGAGCGCGCCGCTCTGGGAGAAGAACCCGACCGGACCGGGGATGGGCGCGTTCGGGGAGAAGGTGGTGTTGAGACGGACCTCGGGCGACGTGTTCACCAGGCCCATGCTGTTGGGCCCGATCAGCCGCATCCCCGCCGCCCGGCAGATGGCGAGCAATTCCCGCTGTCGCTGGGCACCCTCCTCGCCCAGCTCGGCAAAGCCGGCCGAGATGACGACCAGGCCTTTCACGCGCTTCTCGGCGCATTCGCGCGCGGCCGACACGACGAGCGGTGCGGGGACGGCGATCACCGCCATGTCCACCTGATCCGGCACGGCGCTGATCGACGGGAACGCCGGCACGCCCTGGATCGCCGGCGCATTCGGGTTGATGGGATACAGGGCCCCCGTGAAGCCGCCCGCCACGAGGTTGTTGAACGCCTCACCACCCAGCGTGCCGCGCCGGCGCGACGCACCGATGAGGGCGACGGAGCGCGGGGCGAGCACCGTCCGCATCGCTGCCGCGGCCGCGATCTGCTCGCGCCGCTCGAACCGTTCCAGCGCTTCCTCGCTGAGGAACGTGGAGAGCTCCACGCGGATCTGCCCAGGCTGGCTCCGAAGCCGAACTGGCAGGCCGCTCTCTCGGAACACCTCGATCATCCGGGCGTTCTCAGGGAGGACGTACGCCTCGAACATGGAGATGCCGTCCTCCCGGGCGGCCCCGGCGAGGCGCGCCAGCAGCTGCGTCCCGATGCCGCGCCCGAGGTAGTCGTTCGCCACCACGAAAGCGACCTCGGCGCGGTCCTCGGATGCGCGCTCGTACAGGGCGTGCGCGACGACGCGGCTGTCGATCCCGGCCAGGGCGATGAGCGAGCAACGGTCGCACGTTGGCGCCGACCATTGCTCAGCCATCTCCGGCAGGTTGACGCCGGCGCTGAAGAAGCGCAGCCGCCGCGAGTCGACGCTGAGCTGCTCCAGGAAGTGGAGGATGGCGGCCCTGTCGCTGCGACGGGCGGGCCGGACATGCACGGACGAGCCGTCCCGGAGGACGATGTCGGTCTCGCGCGGGTCGGCGTACGTGCCCGTCATGCACGTACCCTGCGACGGGGCCGGGGCGCCGGACAGGGCCGGAAGTCCGCAGGTGGCCGACGGAAGGCACGCCGCGCGGGCCGCCTGGCTGCTCGTGGCGGGGTACCGCTGCAGCCGCCCATGGGGTCAGCGCCCGGGCGATTCCAGGTTGAGCGACTCGCGCAGCTGGATCTGCCGCAGCACGTCCGCCCGCGAGAGCACCCCGACCAGGCGGCCGTCGTCGACGACCGGGATCTGCTCGAAATCGCCGCGGCTCATCGCCTCGACCGCGTCGGCCAGTGGATCCTGCGGTCGTGCGGTCACCACGCCCTGTCGGCCGCCCATCACCTCGCTGACGAAGGTATAGGGACGGCGCTCGCTCGGGACGGAGCGGACGTCGCCGACGGTGACCATGCCGAGCAGGCGGTCGCCCAGCACGACCGGGACGGCGCGCCGGTTGCCGGGCATGAGGTAGCCATCGATGAGCTGGCTCACGGTCGCACCGGGCGGGACACTCGTGACGTCCGGGCGCATGACGTCGGCGACGCGCGCACCGCGCAGCCGCTCCTGCAGGCGCACCTGCTGGACGCTCGAGCCGGCGGCGCCCTGCAGGAACCAGCCGATGACGGCGATCCAGATGCCGTTGAAGACATTCCCCGTGAGGACCTGCCAGAAGCCCCAGACCAGGAAGCCGTAGGCGACCAGCTGGCCGGCGATGCCGGCGATCTCCGTGCCCCGCCGCACGCTCCCTGTCACGTTCCAGGCGATCGCGCGCAGCACCCTGCCACCGTCCAGCGGGTAGCCCGGGATCAGGTTGAATGCCCCGAGCAGCGCGTTCACCAGCGCCAGGTACGACGCGACGGCAAGGACGTGCGGTGAGCCGGCGAGCGCGTACGCGACGAGGCCCGCGAGGCCCGCGAGCAGGAAGCTCGTCAGTGGTCCGACGATCGCCACGACGAACTCCGTCGAGGGTCGCGGCGATTCGCCGCCCAGCTGGGAGACCCCTCCGAAGATGAACAGCGTGATGGAGCGCGCCTCCATCCCCCGGGCGCGCGCGACGAGCGAGTGGGCCAGCTCGTGTACGAGGACCGACCCGAACAGCAGGAGCGCGGCGACCGCGCCCAGCACCCACGCCTCGGATGTGGAGAGATTCGTGATCTGGTACGGGAACCAGCCTGTGGCCAGCGACCAGGTCAACAGCACGAAGATCAGCAGCCAGCTCGGATGGATCCGGACATCGATGCCCGCGATGCGGAACAGGCGCAACGATCCACTCAGCACGACCGCAGCGTACCCGTCGCGGCAAGAGAGCGCACGAATCTCGTCGGGCCGCATGCGCACGCCGCTCGCGACCCGAGCCTGGCACGGGACGTGCGCGCGGGTGACGCGCGAGGGCGGCGGGGGGCCTCGCTGCGCGACCGACCGATCGCCTACCCCGGGGCGTCAGTACCCGAGGACGTTGCGGGCGTGCTCGAACTCTTCCTCGCTGATCTCGCCGCGCGCGTAGCGCTCGCGGAGGATGTCCAGGGGCGTCGGCGGTTCCGGGGGTCGAGGAGGCTGCGCCGGGTGCGAGCGTCCCGCGCTGACCAGCGCCCAGATGAGGACGACGACGCAGATGACGACGCCCGCCGTGACGAGCAGCCCGCCGAGCATCCACAGCCAGCCACCCGCCCCGAACCCGTAGCCGATCATCGCGCCGGTGCTCCTCCCAATGCGAACCGCGTTCCGCCAGTCCGATGCGTCACGCCGGTGTGCCTCCCGGGCGGCGCGACATCTCCACGACGCTCGGCGCCGCTTCGGCAGCGCGCGGCACCCCAGGGTACCCCGCGTAGGCCAGCTCGCCCGCTCGGATGCCCACGTCCAGTCGGTTCTCGGGCGGCGCGAGCGGGCACGCCCAGCGCGGATCGTACGCGCACGATGGGTTGTACGCGTAGTTGAAATCGAGCACCAGGCGCGCACCGTGCATGCCGAGGTCGGCGCCCTTGGCGGAATCCCACAGGTACCGGCCACCGCCGTAGGTCTCGCTGCCGTTCGTCGCGTCGCGGAAGGGAAGGAAGATGCCGCCCGCGTAGTCGGTCAGCCAGAAGAGCGTCAGGCGTGCCGGCCCCGACGGCAGCGAGAGGAGCACGCGGCCGATCCGGCGGAAGCGCAGCGCCATGGCGTGACTCGCGGGGAGCTCGCGGAGGTCGCCCGAACGGTCGGGTTCGAACTCGCCGACGAGCCGGAGCTCAGGATCGAACGGGAAGTACTCCAGACCGGCGAAGCCGGCCCGCCCGGCGGGTGGAAGGGGCGTCTGGGGATGATCCCGGAACAACGCGTCCCGGCCGGACCGAAAGGCGCGCAGCGCGGCCGACTGGGCGGGGGCATCCGCCCGGGGCGCGAGCGCGCGCACCGGCTCGTAGAGCCGCCACACCCGCAGCCGCCAGTCCGCCAGGTCGAGTTCCGGGATGCTGGCTGGCCGTTGGTGGGGCGCGGCCGGCCCATACGGCGCGTTCGGCTCGCCCGGCGCGGAGCTGGGCGCGTTCGGCGCGGAGCTGGG
>JBJKRK010000133.1:0-7895 GCA_046704705.1 Candidatus Limnocylindrales bacterium
AGAACGACGGCCACCAGGCCGAGGAAGGCGCCGGAGAGAAGGAGCGTCCGCGCCGCATCGGCGAGGACCGGGACGCCCAGGATGCCGAGACCCGCGCCGAGGAGCGCCAGGCCAGCGAGCAACCAGATCAACCCGCCGACGACCGCCACCGGCGTGCCCAGGCTGAGCGCGTCGAACGCCCAGGAGCGCCCGAACGGTCCCGGCCACCAGGCCATCCACGACGGCACCTGCATGGCGGCGCCGTTGGGGCTGCTGATGGCGCTCGCGCCGATCATGGTGGTGATCAGGCCGTGTAGCGCGATGAACCCTCCGGCGAGTAGTTGGGCCATGTCCCCCACCTCCCTGTGCGACGCCGAGCGCTCCGGGCGAACATGTTGCCCGGCGGCTCCCCGTGCAGGCTGCCCGGGTCGAGAATCCCGGGCATCATCCGAACGGATGATTTCCGCGTCCCTGGGGGGGACGGCTTTCAGCCTGTCCGTTCACGCCGCTGAGCCGCGGGTACTCGTCCCGTGCGATCCTAGAGAGCGTGGCTGATCCGTCCGCGAGCGACGAGACCCGCATCGACCGCTGGCTGTGCGCGGTGCGGCTGGTGAAGACGCGCCCGATGGCGACGCAGCTGTGCGACGGCGGCCACGTCCGCGTGAACGGCGTCGCCGCGAAGCCATCGACGAAGGTCCGCGCCGGTGACCGGGTCGACGCACGGATCGCCGGTCGGGAGCGCGTCGTCGAGGTCGTGCGGCCGATCGAGTCGCGCGTCGGCGCCCCGGTCGCCGTGACGTGCTACGTCGACCACAGCCCGCCGCCGGTGGTGAGGGAAGTCCGGCCCGGGATCATGGTTGTGCGGGGCGAGGGTCGGCCGAGCAAGCGCCTCCGCCGGGAGCTCGAGCGCCTGCGCCGGGGTGGGGGCGCCTGAGCCCGGGCCTGCCGCGGCGTCCGGCTGTCGCACTGTCGAACGCGTTCCCGAGGAGGACCCCGATGCGCCGCGTGACCTATTCGATGGGCGTCTCACTTGACGGCTACATCACCGGGCCGGACGGCACGTTCGACTGGACGGCGCCCGACAAGGAGGTCTTTCGCTCCTGGATCGACGAGATCCGAGAGGTCGGCGTCCACCTGCTGGGACGGAAGCTGTACGAGACGATGCTGTACTGGGAGACCGCCGACCAGGATGCCTCTCTCGACGATGCCGAGCTCGAGTGGGCCGTGCTCTGGCAGGCGCTCCCCAAGGTGGTCTTCTCCACCACGCTCGAGACGGTGCAGGGCAATGCCCGACTGGCCTCCGGTGGCCTGGCGGAGGAGATCGAGCTGCTGCGCGCCGAGCCGGGGGAGGGCGACATCGCGATCGGCGGCGCGACGCTGGCCGCCGAGGCGGCCGCGCTGGGCCTGATCGACGAGTACCGGGTCCGGGTCTACCCGGTGCTGGGTGGCGGTGGCATTCCGTTCTTCCCCCAGCGCGAGCGCAGGGTGGATCTCGAGCTCGTGGACACCCGCGCCTTCAGCTCGGGCGTCGTCTACCTGCGCTACCGGGTGGCGCGATAGCCTGCGCGTCCGCGGCTGCCACGCTGCGCCCCATCGGCAACCGCTGCGAGGCGGCCGGTGGCTCGACGTTCCCGGCCCGACAGTAGAACTCCGCCACCGCGCGGAACCCCGCCTTCGGCTCCCAGGGCATGTCCGGGTAGGTCGTGCCGCGCTGGCCGCCCGTCAGGGGCCGCACGAGGCCCGGGCTGGCGGCGTCCAGGTCGTAGCGCGGGTCCTCGTCGTACGGTTTGATCGGGAACACGAAGGTGGAGACGAAGGCGCCGTCGACGCCGGCGGCGTCCTGGATCGCCAGCGTCTCCCGCAGCTCCCGCGCCTGCAGCGCCTCGTCTCGAGGGAGCACGTGCGCGACGCGCGGCCGCACGAGCCGACCGACGAGCGGCAGGGCATGGAGGAGCAGGAAGCGCCAGTCGGCGTTGTCGCCCAGCGTCGTCGCGAGCGCGCGATCGCCGCCCTCGCAGGACGGGGTGCCGAACTCGGTGATGACGACCGGCTTGCCGGTCGCGAACAGCGGCTCGAGCATCTCGGCGTAGCGGTCCTTGATCGGTCCGCCGCGGTAGTGGTCGACCCCCACGATGTCGAAGAGGCTCCAGTCGACCGTCTCCCAGATGAGCGAGGCGTACGTGAGAGGGCCGTGGTAGATCGGGCGGATCGCTTCGCTGGCTCGACGGAGGAACGCGTTGAGCGGCGCGTTGTGGCCTCCTGCCTTCACGGTCTCCCAGAACGACGGGTGCTTCATCCGCGCCATGAAGTCGCGGCCGGGCACGATGCCCTGCATGAAGATGGTCAGCTCGCCGCCCAGGACGAACACGAGCCGATCCGGGAACTCCGATCGCAGCCGCTCCGCGAGCTGCCCGGCCTTCGTCATGTACGCGATCGTCGCGTCCTGGCCCTTGTCCCAGAGCCCGGGAACGAGCCAGACCTCCAGGCCCTGCTCGAGCGCATCCCGGGCGGCGATCTCGATGCGTCGCAGGTCCCGTCCGCTGATGCGCACCGCGTTGCAGTGCAGGTGGTCGCGGATGATCTGCAACTCGCGATGGACGATCCGGGGGTCGAAGTCGGGCCGCCAGTCGACCAGCATGACGCTCCCCACGTCGTAGCAGACGCCGCGGCGGTTTATGACGGCGCCTGCGTGGACGCGTCCTCGGCGACCGCGAACGGCACGGCGAAGTCGCAGTCGGGCGCGCTCGTCGCCGTGACCGGACCGCGATACAGGTAGGTGATCCGGATCCCGAGATCCAGGTTGGCGTCGATGCCGTGCTCCTCAGCCCAGGCGATCACCGCCTCGGACACGAGCGGCCACTGCGCGCCTGGATTGCCACCCGTTCCCGTCCCGATGTCAACGAACGCTTCACGGTGCGCGGGTTCGGTGCGCAGGCTCAGCTCGGGATAGCGTGACGCGAGCGCCGTCGCGTCCGCCTCTGCGACCGGCCTGCACATCTCCATCGGGCCGTCGCTGTCGGCGCTCACTTCGCCCCAGAAGATCGCGAACATCGCGCCTTCACGCCCCTCGAGCTTCGGCAGCGGTCGCTGGCGCAGGATCGCGATGAACTCCTTGCCGAGCGCCCACGC
Source organism: Candidatus Limnocylindrales bacterium (assembly GCA_046704705.1). GTDB lineage: Bacteria > Chloroflexota > Limnocylindria > Limnocylindrales > CSP1-4 > JBJKRK01. The sequence goes on from JBJKRK010000133.1 coordinate 3,109, forward strand.
TGCGGCTTCGTCGACGTTGCGCTTCAGGCAGAGCAGGGTCCGCGCCGGCATTTCCCGGGTGGCGACTTCGTACGTGACCGACCTCCTGGCACTGAGACGATTGACGAGGTACCCGGCGAGTTCTCGTCGCGCGGCGTGGGCGGCCTCGGCTTCCCGCCAGTGGCCGGCGAGGCGTTCCGCTGCGTCAATGGGATCGCACGCCAGCAGCTCCTTCACCGCGGCAAGCGGCAGGCCGAGCTGGCGCAACATGGCCACGAGTCGCGCCTGTTCGAGCTGCGCCTTGTCGTAGTGGCGATAGCCCGAGGCGCGGTCGACGCGCGCAGGCACCAGCAGGCCCATTTCGTCGTACAGACGAAGCGCCTTGACGGACAGGCGCGACCGCCGCGCGAACTCGCCGATGCTGACTTCTTCCAACGTCTCACTCGCACCCGTCGTGGAGCCGGACGGCCCGATCGATCGAGTGTGCAGCCTCCCCCAGGGTGAGAGTCAAGCCCGCTCTCGGAGCCCGACGATGACGGTCGGTACGCGAGGACCCGGGACTTGCCGCAAGCCCGATGCTGTGCGCTACTCTGGAACGGGCAGGGGATGCTCGCCGGGGTGCCTGGTGGCGGGCGACGGGCTTCGGCTCTTCCCCAACACCGCCAGACGCACGACCTCGGGCCGCCCGAGTCGCGGTCGGTGCCTTCCGGGCGTGACGCTCCCGGCCGGGCCGCCGCGCACCAACAAGGTCAACGCCTGAGCAGACGGTTCGGTGCAAGGGTCGTCGCCTGCGCGGTGGTCTCGCCCCACATCGAGGAGGTGTGTTGATGAAGCTGCCGGATCCGGCTTCGGCCCACAGGTTCGCGATCGGTGCGTTCAACTGCGTCGCCCTCTACGACGGCACGAACCACTACGCCGCGGAGGTCTTCTTCGCCAATGCCGACCCCGATGAGCTCCGGCAGGCGCTCGCCGATCGCCACCTCGAGCCGACCGATATCCCATCGCCCTACACCTGCCTGCTCGTCCAGACCGAGCGGCACCGTGTGCTCATCGATACGGGCGGCCGCAACCTCGACCCGGGCGTCGGCTTGCTCCGCGAGAGCCTCAGGTCGGCTGGCGTGGAACCGGCCGACATCGACGTCGTCGTCCTGACGCACGGGCATGCGGACCATATCGGCGGCAACGTGGATGACGCCGGCAGACCTGCGTACCCGAACGCGCGCTATGTGATGGCGCGGCGGGAGTGGGAGTTCTGGACGTCGGCGAGCGTCCTTGCGAGCGTCCCCGATGTCTTCCGCCTGGCCGCCGCGCGGAACCTGCCACCCATCCGGGGCCAGATCGAGTTGATCGAGGGCGAGACGGAGATCGTTCCCGGAGTGCTCGTGCTCCCCACGCCCGGCCACACCCCTGGTCACATCGCGGTCGCGCTTGGATCGCGGGGCGAGGAGCTGCTGTACATCTCTGATGCCTTCCTGCACCCGATCCACCTCCAGCACCCCGACTGGCATCCGGTGTTCGACGTCGACCCCACCCTGGCGCTCGCCTCCAAGGCACTGCTGTGCGACCGTGCCGCTGCCAATGGCAGCCTCGTCGCCGCGTACCACTTCGACCCCTTTCCCGGCCTTGGCCACATCACGCGAAGCGGGCGCGGCTGGAGCTGGGAACCGATCCCGACGCTGGCGAGCGCAGACGGGAAGGTGGACGCAAGGAGCCGCGCCGGCGGATGAGCCCGCGGCCGCTCGCGCGCCTGCCCCGCGCGCAACGCAGCAGCCGATGGCACGATACGGCCATGCTCGCATCCCGACCTGCCGCCGGGCTGGACGACCTCCGAGCCGCCGGCGACCTCCTGACACGCGCCTGGAATGCTGGTGCTCCGCGCGGAGGGGCGCTGCGCGGCGACCTCGCGTGGTGGTATGCGCAGGCCTGGCCGGCCGAGCTGGGCGATCGCCTCCGCCTCTGGCAGGCGGACGGTGAGACGGTCGCCTGGGGCTGGTTCGATGGCGACGACTTCGACTACGCGGTCTGGTGCGGCGATGAACCGGCGGACGGGGTGGTCGAACGCGCGATCCTCTCGTTCGCGATCGAGGACGCGGCGGCGCGGTGGAACCGAGATGAGGGCGATGGCGCGGTCGAGGCGTGGGCCGCCGATGACGATCGCCTGGCACGCGCCCTCCTTGGCGAGCTCGGGTTCGAACGCATCTCGGGGGCGTCGGTTCCCGGCCACCACACCCGGCTCTCCCAGTTCCAGCGGACCGTCGGGAGCGAGGCGCCGATCGACGATCGAGCAGCGCCGGAGGGGTATCGCATCCGCTCACTCGCCGGCCCGGGCGAGATCGACCTGCGGGTCGCGGCGCACCGCGCCGCGTTCGCGCCATCGGAGATGCGATCCGAGAAGTACGAACGACTGCTCGGCCTGGCCGACTACCGGCTCGAGGACGATCTCGTGGTGGAGGCGCCGGATGGGTCGATCGCGTCGTTCGCGATCGCGTGGTGGGACCCGGTCGCCCGGGTGGGCGAGTTCGAACCTGTCGGGACGGATCCGCGACATCAGCGGCGCGGCCTGTCAGCCGCCTTGCTCTGTCACGGCCTGCGGCGCTACAGGGAACTCGGCGCGAAGCTCGTCCAGGTGTTCTCGGACGCGGACAACGTGGCCTCGGAGAGGTTGTACCAGTCGGTGGGGTTCACACGGCGGGCCTTTCACGACCGCTTCCGGCGCCCGGGAGGCTGACGAAAGGGTTCTGCCGCCGGGAACGCTCGGGCTGATCGGCGCCCTCAGCGGTCCGAGCCGACGTGCTCCGGTTGCAGAACCAGCACGTCTCTGCGCGCGAAGGCGCCAACGAAACGGACGCCACAGAGGAACAGCGCCACGCCGAGGCCGCTGTAGAAGAAGGCGATGAACCAGTCGGGCATCAGGTGCGAGAGGCGCAGCCCCATGCCGCCGCCCATCATCACGACCATCACCGCCCAGGACGAGGCGTTGAAGAAGTGCCAGAACGGCAGCCGTGCCTCCGGGCGCGCGCGGATCCGCCCGGTGTGCTTGCGGACGAGCGGCGAGAAGACCAGCAGGTAGAAAGCCACGAAGATCACCGCCGCGAGCGGGAGCAGGAGCAGGTGCGCCGGTGCCAGCCTGATCTCGAGCGGAAACCCCACCACACAGACCATCGCGCCGGCCACGCACCAGACGAGGCCCGCGATGAGCACGAGGTCGTTCTTGGGAAGGATCGCGATGCGCACGGTTCGAACTGCTCCGGGGGTCGCTTCGAGGGGTGGTTCGATTGTAGCGGGAGTGGTCGCGGGTCCGTCCGGGCGTCGGCACGGCAGGGCGCCGATCCGTGGGATGCTAGCGGCATGCGGAGGTGCCGTTGCCCGGTGGCAGCGAACGTGGCCCTGAAAGAGGGTTCATCGTGCGGACGGATGCGCGGCCGGGGCCCGACGAACGCCCGCCGCCAGTGCGGCAGCGCGGAGTCGCCGTGAACCGCGCGCCGAGTCGCGAGTGGATCGGGGGCGCGACGCTGATCGTCATCGGCCTGGCGCTGCTCGCCTCGCAAGTCGTGCCCGGCTGGGACAGGCTCGTGGTCGTCGGCGTCGGCCTGCTGCTGCTGGCCCTGTTCGTCGTGACGCGGCGGCCGGGGGCGCTGATCCCGGGCGGGATCATCACCGGAATCGGCGTGGGCATCGTCCTCACGAGCGCTGTGACCGGCACCCTGGCCGGAGCGCTGTTCATGGGCAGCCTGGGAGGAGGATTCCTGCTGGTGGCCCTGCTCGGCTGGCTGGTCGACGTGCCGGGAACGCGATGGTGGCCCCTCATTCCCGGCGTGATCCTGGTCGCCGTCGGCGCGGCGATCGGCGCGGGCGAGATCGGACAACGGTACCTGCGGCTGGCCGGCACGTGGTGGCCGGTGGTCCTCGTCGCCCTCGGCGCGTGGATGGTGGTCGCCGCGGCGAGGAGCCCCGGGACGCATCGCGGCGCGGGAGGCACCCGGTCCCAGGATGCAGACGGGCCGTCCGCCCCGCAGGAGCCCTCCACCCCGGACGAACCGGGCGCCGGGTGAGATCCGGGCGATGGGCTGGTCTCGTGCGGTCCCGGCCTGGCCTCGTGCGGTCCCAGCCTGGCCGACGGATGCCGCCGCGCTGATCGCGATGCAGGCGGAGCTGGCGCACCTGCGCTCGTCCCGCGGTCAATCGGTTGTCTCTGCCGAGAATGCCGCCACCGTCGCCGAGCATGCGGCGATCGTCGCTGAGCGTGCCGCCACCGTCGCCGAGCATGCCGCGGGCTGCTTCGTCTGCTTCGAGCGCGGCAGGAGCGGTCCGGGCATCAAGGGCGAACGTGGCTGGGCGGCCGCGGCACTCATCCAAGAGGCGGACGAGCCCGTGGCGGTGACGGTCCGCGGGACGGCCGGCGCTCCGTATCAGCCGGGGCTGCTCGCGCTGCGAGAAGGGCCGTTGCTCGAGGCGGCGGTGCTGTCGCTTCCGATCCAGCCGTCGCTGCTCGTCGTGAACGCGACGGGCGCCGACCATCCGAGAGGCGCGGGTCTGGCCGTGCACCTCGGGGCGCGGCTCGGCATCCCGAGCATCGGGGTCACGAACCGGCCGCTCGTGGCCGTTGGGGACGCGCCGGCGGAGGCGCGTGGATCGTGGAGCCCGCTGCGGATCGGAGATGGGGTCGTGGCCGCGTGGGTCCGGACGCGGCGGGGAACGCATCCCGTCGTCGCTCACGCGGGCTGGCGCATCGACGTGGAGCAGGCCGTCGCGCTCGTCCTGGCGCTCACGCCGCGCTGGCGCACGCCGCAGCGGCAGGCGAGGGAGGC
>JBJKRK010000134.1:0-13101 GCA_046704705.1 Candidatus Limnocylindrales bacterium
CTCTCGGGCTTCGCCGGGCATGTCGCGCAGGGCGGGCTCGACCCGGCGTTCGCCATCACGATGGCCGTGCTCGCGGGTGCCGGATCGCTCCTCGGCACGCACGTCATGCAGACACGGCTCACGGGCGCGCAACTCAAGCGGATCGTCGGCGTCCTGCTCTGGCTGATCGCCGCGAAGATGGTGCTGGACCTGCTGTAGGGCCCGCAGTTGCTGCGCGCGGGCGGCCGGTACGCTGCGCGCACCTGGCCGGGCCGAGACCGCTGGGGTCAGTTCACGCGCTCGCCGTCTCGGTCCGTCGCCTCGCCCGCCGGGCGAGCTCGATGAAGGGCCGCAGGCGGGCAAGGAGCTGCTGCTGCGTCTGGCGGAACGCCCTGAGCTTCTGTTCGTCGCCGCCCTCGAACGCTGCCGGATCCTCCAGCCCCCAGTGCAGGCTGTTGTGCTCACCCGGAAACACCGGGCAGACCTGGCGCGCCCGATCGCATACGGTGATCACGTAGTCGAACGGCTGACCGAGAAACTCGGTGACCGACTTCGCGCGCGCGCTGGACCAATCGATGCCGGCCTCGGCGAGGACCCGCACGGTGTACGGGTTCACCCCCTTCGGCTCGGTGCCCGCGGAGTAGACCTCGAAATCGGTTCCCCCGTGTGCGCGCAGCAGCGCCTCGGCCAGCTGGCTGCGGGCGGAGTTGCCGGTACAGACGAAGAGGACACGGATCGGACGGTCGGGCAAGGCATGCTCCTGTGTGTCGGCGGCACGGCGCGCCGCGCTGATGGTCTCCTGCAGGTCCGTGAGCTCGATGTCGAGCTGCTCCAGTTCCGCGCGACGGCGCGCGACCTCGGCTCGCTGTCGGGCGAGGATCCCCCCCAGCTCCGCATCGACCAGGCGGTGTTCGAGACACGAGCGCGCGATCCGGCCCGCGTCCCGAGTGTCCAGCCCCAGCCGCCGCAGCGCTACCACGAGCCGCAGCCGGGCGAGGTCCTCCTCGTCGTACTCGCGGTACCCGTTCGTTCGCCGACGGGGAGGGGGCAGAACGCCCGCATCCTCGTACCAGCGCACGGCAGAGGCGGCGATGCCCGCGCCAGCGGCAAGCCCCGAGACCTTCATGCGACGAGCCTATACCTTCAAGTAACTTGAAGGTCAAGCCCTGGACGCGCCCCGGCCGCGACGCGCCATCGTGCCGGCGCGCGGAGCGGGTCAGCCTCGGGCGGACTGCGCCGCGTCGCGGCGAGACCTCGAGCCGAGCGGGCCGGTGCCCCGGTCAGGCGCCGCGTCCGCCTACTCAGCCTCCGGCAGCCGGTGGCCGACGGCAAAAGCGGCCGCCTGCGCGCGTCGCTGCAGGCCGAGCTTCCCGAGGAGCGAGCTGACGTTCTCCTTGACCGTCTTCTCGGCGAGCGTGAGCTCGGCGGCGATCTCCCTGTTCGTCTTGCCCTGCGAGATGCGGAGGAGGATCTGCTGCTCCTGGCGCGTGAGACGCGCGACCGGGTCGAACGTCTCGCCGGTCGTCAGGCGCCGGACACGTTCGAACACCTTCGCGGTGATGGCGGGATCGAGGAGCGACTGGTCGCGGCACACGGCTTCGAGGGCGGCGATGAGCTCGTGCCCCTGGAGCTGCTTCAGCAAGTACCCCGAGGCGCCTGCCACGATCGAGGCGAAGACCGCTTCCTCGTCCGCGTAGCCGGTGAGCATGACGACGCGCATCGTGGGCCGCTCCGCCCGCATCTCGCGGGTCGCCTCGATCCCCGAGCCGTCGGGCAGCCGCACGTCCATCACGACGAGGTCCGGCCGCGATGCGCGGGCCGCCTCGATCGCGGCGGCGGCGGTGTCCGCCTCCGCGACGATCTCGAAGTCCTCACGCCTCCCGATGAGGGCGACGAGCCCATTGCGCACGAGCTCGTGATCGTCGACGACGAGGACGCGGCAGGGAGGTGCGTGCACGGGACCCGCATGCGAAATCGATGGCAAGGTGGAAGTCTCAGGCATCCAGGACGGGCGCAGGAACCGTGGGATTGGTCGTTGGCCTGATCGCAAGTCTCACAACCGAACAGTAGGTCACGTTTCGTGTGCCCTGGCAGGACCAGTCGGCAGGGACACCGGAGCCGAACGGCCAGATCCCGGGCTCCCCCACCCGGTGGGCGGTCATGCGGGCACCCGGGCGGCACGCGACACGGCCGGGCGAAGCGCGTCAGCGACGCTGCTGCACGAGCTGGATCGGGTTGTCGTCCGGATCGGCCACCCAGGCTACGCGCAGCGTGCCGAGCCAGTCGTGCGGGGCCGACAGCGCTCGCGCTCCCAGGCCGATCAGGCGGGCAGCGGCCGCATCCGTGTCGTCGGTCCACAGGACGAGTTCCATGCCGCGGCCCTCGAGGTTCGGCGCCAGACCGTGGTCCGCGACCGCCGTCTCCACCGTCGCAATCCCGAGGATGAACCCGTCGAGCCGCAGTTCGACGTGCTCGGGCTCCCCGTCCTGCGGGTGGCGGAACGTCTCGACGAACCCGAGCGCGGTGTAGAAGGCGAGGGCGCGCGGCAGATCGCGAGAGTACAGGTTGATCTGCGGCGTGCGGAACATGCGCCGACCGTACCCGGGCGTTTCGGCTTGCGTCAAGGTCGGGCGCTTGCGGGTCCTGGTCGCCGACGCGCTCGGCCCGACCTGGTTCAGGCCCTGGCGCGGTCAGGGCGCGGCCCCCGGTGGCGCGGTCAGGCGCGGCCGCCGCCCCGGCATGGGAGGGACCGCCCTGCCACACGAGGCGACTTCAGTGGGCGAGGTCGCGCCGCGAGACGCCCCATGCCCCCAGGGCGATGCCCCCGACGGCGATGACGACACAGGCCACGATCCCCGCCACGTCCCACTGCCCGATCATGGGCTGGCCGAAGTGCGCGGTCAGGGCAAGCTCATGGACCCAGTCGGGCAGTTTGAGCGCTGGGGCGACCAGGTCGATGAGGTACGTCGCGACCACCACCAGGGCGGCGATCTCAGCCGCCAGCGAGGTACGCCACAGGCCGCCGATGGCGATGCCGACCCCCACGATCGCGACGGCGAAGAGGCCGAGGGATGCCGTGCCGAGGATCGCGTCGCCGGTTGTCCCGCCACCCGCGGCTGCGCCGAGCCCGATCGCGAGCGCGACGATCACCGTCATGACGATGACCGAGACGGTCGCCGCGACCCCGCCGGCGATCACCCAGCGCGTCCGCGACAGGGGCGCAGCGAGGATCTCCTCGAGGCGGCCGTCGGTCTCGTCCGACGCCCACCTCGAGACGAACGTCGCGGCGGCGAACCCGGCGCCGATGAAGAAGAGCTCGACGTACAGCTGGAGCCAGGCTCCGGCGGTCGCGAAGTTCAGACCCGGGAATATCGACGAGAAGGCATTGACCAGCGACGGCTCGCTGCCGATCTGCTTTGCGAAGGGGCCGACCAGCGACGAAAGAAGCGCTCCCATCAGACCCATGCCGAGGCCCCAGGCGATCGCGCGCGGCAGCTGGTCGCCGAACGCGCGTGCGACCGGCCCGCGGACCCCCAGGATGTCCTTCGGAAGGGCTGGGAGCGAGAGGCCCGTGGTCACTCCCAGGTCGCGTCGGTTGAACAGCTCGACACCGACGGCGAGCAGGATGATGGCCACGACCAGCACCGCGGCCAGGCCTGTCCAGTCGAAGATGCCCACGAGCGGGATATGGTTCGCCGTCCAGTGGAAGGGGCTGATGGTGACCAGCGGGCCACCGACGTCGAGGCCGCTCGCGATCCACAGCACGACCGTGGCGATCCCGGCGATCCCGGCAGACCCGCCGCGGCCGAGAAACGGCGCCAGCACGAGCGCGAGACCGCCGAAACACATCGCGATGAAGCCGACCCAGAGGACGAAGCCGATCGAGTCGATGAGCGGAACCGGGTCGCCGAGCGCCGCGTCGCCGAAGGCGTTCGAGCTGAACGTGATGGAGACGGCGACGATGGCCATGGTGAACCAGAGCATGGTCAGATGCGCGGCAAGCTTCTCGAGCGCGATCCGGCGCTTCCCGAACGGGGCTGCGGCGACGAAGTCGAGGCTCCCGCGCGTGGCCTCGCCGGCAAGGGTTCCAGAGAGCGCGAGGATCGACCAGACGGCGGTCCCCACGGCGAAGACGGACCCGTACTTCCAGGTGAAGTAGCCGCCGAAGGTGCCGAGCTTCGGCCCCATGAGCGTGGCGTTGCCGAAGAGGTTGACCATCGATGCCGGCATGGTGCCGACGAGCGCGTGCAAGTCGGCCCGCGCGGCGGGCGTCGGGAAGACGGCCGCGATCGCTGCGCCGAGGACGAGCGAGAGGCCGCCCAGGAGCCCGGCCGCGATGATGAACGCCAGGCGCGAGTCGCGGATCGTCTTGCCGTAGATGCTGCCGAAGCCATACAGGCGCCGACGGAGCGGGATGGGAGGCAGTGTCGCGGCGACGGCCTGCCGCGGCGCTCCGGTGCTGGTGGCCATGGTCACTTCACCTCGACGGGTGCCTGCCCGTACTGGGCGAGGAAGGTCTCCTCCAGGCTGGGCTCGCGTGAGACGAAGTCGAGGAGTTCGAACCGGGCGGCGGCCTGCACGACCGGCGTGATCGCCCCGGCGACGCGCATGCGCAGGACGTGGTCGTCGGCGACCAGGTCACTCACGCCGGGCAGGTGCTCGAACTCCGCCGCCGGCACCGGGCCCGCGAAGCGCAGCTCGACCTGGTGATGGGCCAAATCGCGGAGTCCCTCGACCGTGTCGATCTTCACGATGCGGCCCTCGCGGATGATGGCCACCCGGTCGGCGCTCTTCTCGACCTCCGAGAGGATGTGGCTGGAGAGAAACACCGTGGCTCCGCCGGCGACGCACTCCCGGAGGGTGGAGAAGAAGGTCTGCTGGACGAGCGGGTCGAGACCGGACGTCGGTTCGTCCAGGATGAGCAGTTCGGGCCGATGCTGCAGGGCGATGATGACGCCGACCTTCTGCTTGTTCCCCTTCGAGTACTCGCGAAAGCGCCGCGACGGATCCAGCCCGAAGCGCTCGACGAGGGCGCGCTGGTACGCACGGTCCACGCCGCCCCGGAGGTTGGCGAAGTACTCGAGCGTCTGCCCTCCGGTAAGTCGGTCGTACAGGGTGAACTCGCCCGGGATGTACCCCACCCGGCGGTGGATCGCGACCGGATCGGCGGATGACTCGATCCCGAAGACGCGGGCCCGCCCGGAAGTCGGGCGGATCAGGTCGAGCAGGACCCGGATCGTCGTCGTCTTGCCGGCCCCATTGGGGCCCAGAAAGCCGAAGACCTCCCCCTGCGCGACCTCGAGGTCGACGTCGATGATGCCGCGGTGCGGGCCGTAGGACTTGGTGAGCTTCTCTGCCTGGATGACGGCGGTCATGCCGGGGACTCCTCTAGCATGGGCTGCCCGGCGACGACCGGGCGGGTGGCGACCGAGCCACGCTCGGCGAGATAGCGGTCGATGAGCACCGGGAGCTCGCGCGCCACGAACGCGACCGCGTCGTGGACCTCCAGAAGCCGCTCGTTCCCCCCGGATCGACCTTCGACAGCAGCAAGGCCTTCTTCGGTGATGGCGAGTAGCTGGCGATAGGCGATGCCGGCGGAGCGCAGCAGCGTGTCGAATGTGCCGGGCGGGGCGCTGAAGTACTCGCGCCGATCTCCCCGCCGACGCATCCGGCGGATCATGCCTGCCGACGAGAGCGACGCGGCGGCCCCGCTGATCGCGCCACGGCTCGCCTTGAGCGCGACGGCAAGGTCGCCCGCTGTCTGCGCTGGGGGGTCGCAGATGAGCAGCCAGGCCCACAATCGGCCCGCCATCGGCGTCATCCCGTAGCTCCCCAGGTACTGGCCCATTGCCTCGACGAACATCGCCTGGTCCTCAGTCATGTCGTGACGGTACGAGTGTCGGAGATTTCAGTCAAGTCTGAATCTTCCGAATGACAGACATCAATCAACCGAACCAGAAGCGCAGGCCTGCCTCGTCTGCGACGGGCAACTCGAGGTGCGTGAGGCCAAGAACCCGCTCGAGCGCATCGCCGTAGGCGGCAAGCGTGGACCGCACGCGCTCGAACGAGACACTCCCGTCACGACGTCCGACGAAGAGGCCCACGGCCGCGTCCTGCAGGCCGAGGACCAGCGCGGTGAGGACACTCGCGGTGCCCTCGGGGGAGGTGATCGAAAGCGTCCCCTCCGCCATCCCCTGGCGCAGGATGTCCACCAGGACGGGAGTGAGGCGCGCGGCGGTGGCGGCCCGCATTCGCTCGATGACGACGGAGTTCTCATCCGAGTACCAGGTCCGCACGAGCTCGGCAACGGCTTCGGGCTGGAACTCGGGCTGCGTGCGCTTCCACTGGTAGATCCCCGCGAAGATCCCCTCCAGCTTCTCCACGGCCCCCAGTCGCGGGTCGCGCGCGACCGGCGTCACGTTCCCGATCCCGATCTGCACCATGCGGTCGACGACCGCGGCGAGCAGCGCCGCCTTCGATTCGAAGTAGTGGAAGAAGGCGCCCTTCGAGGCGCCGACTTCGTCGATGACGTCCTGGACGCTCAGCTGCTCGTAGCCCTTCGTCTGGATGAGCCGGAGCGCCGCATCGACGAACGCGTCTCGCCGTGCTGCGTACGCGACCGGATCGACCGTGCGTGCCATGTCTACACTATCATAAACCGACGGTTTGACTATTTCAACGATCCTGAGCACGTCGGCTCTGCTTGCCTCGTTCCCGCGGTGCGAGCCCGACAGCTGCACGATCCCCCTGGTCGAGGTGGAGGCTCACTCGGCACGACGGGGCTGGACGGCTCTTGAGCGTGGCTCGGCGCCGCACCATGCTCTGCCCGATCCGCTGCGAGGAAGGGATCCCATGGCCGTCGTGCCGCCGCCCATCGACTTCCCGCCTGCGCGGGACTACCGCGACGAGATCGGCGCCCCTGCCGATCGGATCCGCCTGCTTCGGGTGCCGCTGCGCCGGTACCTGATGATCGACGGGACCGATGCGCCCGGTGGGGCGGGCTTTCGCGACGCGATCGGGTCGCTGTACCCGGTCGCGTACACCCTGCACTTCCTGCTCAAGCGCCGCAGCGTCGACGCCCGGGTGGGCGGGCTCGAGGGCCTGTTCTGGGCCGCCGAGCCGGGTCCCATCGCTCCCGAGACGCTGCAGGCCGCCGGTGGCGGGGGCGTGCCGTGGAACTGGCGCCTGCTCCTGCCGGTGCCGGACGAGGCGACCGATGCCGAGGTGGTGCAGGCATTCGCAGAGGCCGGGCACAAGAAGCAGCGGCCATCCCTGCTCGATGGGGTGCGCTGCGAGGCCTGGGAGGAGGGCCCGGTCGCGCAGATCCTGCACGTCGGGCCGTATGACGCCGAGCCTCCCACCATCGAGCGGCTGCACCGGGAGATCGCCGAGCACGGCCTGCGGGCTCGGGGCTGTCACCACGAGATCTACATCAGCGACCCGGGCCGAACGAAACCCGAGCGGCTGAAGACGGTCATCCGCCAGCCCGTCGAGCCGAGCTGAGGGAGCGCCGTGGTTTCGCCGCAGGTGCGTGGGGTCGACCCCGCGCTGAGACCGGCGGCCGAGCCCAGACGTGTCGCGCCGGGGAGCGAGGAGACCATGAACGGTCGAGTGTCGTCGGCCGCACCGTCGCTCCCGTACGGACCCCGTATGTCGCGCATGTTGCCCGCGCTGCACCGCGGGTTCCTCGTGCTGAACCGTCGCCTGGCGCTGCCGGCCCTGCACGCCGGCCTCGCGCCCTTCTGGTCCCTGCCCCTCACGGGATACCTGGCGATCCTCCGGACGCGCGGTCGGAGGAGCGGCGCGATCCGCGAGGCGCCGCTCGGGTACGTGATCTCCGAAGGAGCGGTGTACGTGTGGGCCGGCTTCGGTCCGGCAACCCAGTGGTTGCGCAACATCGAGGCCGATCCCCGGGTGGAGATGGTGCTTCCCGGTCGCTCGTTCAGCGGCAACGCGGAGGTGGTCACCGATCCAGGTGAGCGCCTGCGAGCGGGCCGGGCGCTCGCGGCCGCGCTCGGCCTCATCGGGATGGCGACGCTCGGTCTCGACCCGAAGACGGCGTCGGACGAGGAGCTGGCCCGCCAGACGGCGGGGTTGCCGCTGGTGCGCATCCGCCCCACGGGGATCGCGGCGGGCCCGCTCGATCCCGGTGGCAGGGCCTGGGTCGTCTACCAGCTCGCCGCGCTCTGGGCGAGCTGGCGGCTGTTGGCCGCGCTCGTTCGACTCGCCCGGCGGCCGGATCGCCGGGTCCAGGGCACCCGTCAGTCTTCACCGAAGGACGCCGGGAAGCGGCCAATGTAAGAAGTACTTGACATTCTGGCGTATTTGTCTTACATTGCAGGGCCTGCTCCACCGGGAGGTTCCGACATGACCGTGCTCCTCTGGGCCGTCATCGCCCTGCTCTGCGTCGCCGGTGCGATCGTGTTCGCCGCACGCCAGGCCGCCCGCATCGCGCCGGCGCTGGCAGTGCCGCCCGGCGAGAAGCTGCCGGCGACACCCACGCAACGGCTCGTCGGACGGTCCCTGGCCCTGGGACTCATTCCGATGACGGTTGCGGCCGGCCTCATCGCCCGGTTCGGCCCGACGACCTATGCGGACGACGACGCGGCTCGCCTGACCGTGACGGGGCTGCTCGTTGCCAGCCTGCTGGTGCTCGCGGCGCCACAGCTGCTGGCGGGCGTCTGGGCTGCCCGTCGCGACACGCGCATCGACGAGCGGGATCGCGGCATCCTCGCGCAGGCTCCAACCAGCCAGGCGGCCGCCATGCTGGTCGTGCTCGTGGTCTGGGTCATAGCCCTGACAGAGCGCTTCTGGGGCGAGCCCGGGATGCCGCTCGAGTACCTGAACCTGATGTTCTGGTCGTGCCTCCTGGTCAGCCTGGTGGCCTGGAACGTGGGTGCCCTCCTCGGCTACCGGAGGACCTGATCCGGATGGCGAAGGCCGAGATCAGGAACCGGATCCGACGGCTGCGCTTCGAAGCCAACGAGATGACCCAGCAGGCGCTCGCCGACAGCGTCGGCTGCACCCGGCAGACGATCATCGTGCTGGAACAGGGTCGCTACGTGCCATCCCTCGCGCTGGCGCTGCGGATCGCGCACGCATTCGGGTGCACCGTCGAGGACGTGTTCGAGCTCGTCGAGGAAGGCTGAGGCCGACACAAGCACGGCGACGCTGCCGGGCGCTGCCCGGTCCACGGACGCCGCCGCGGGCGGGCACCGGTTGCCACGGCTGCGGAGATGCCACCGGCTGCGACGCGCTGTCGTGCGCCGCGTGATGTGCGCCGGTGGCGCACTCCTGACCATTGGCCCTTCCCACGCACGAGCGTTCGCGCAAGGGTAGGGACGCCCAGCACGGCGGCCCGGGGGCTACGCATGCACTGCATCGTCCTGATCAAGCAGGTCCCCGACGTGTCGAACATCCCCGAGGATGCCTGGGACACTGAGACAGGCACCCTCAGGCGCGCCCTGCTCGAGAGCATCCTGAACCCGCTCGATCTGCACGCGCTGACCTTCGCCCGGGGCATCACTGCCGCCACGCCCGATGCACGCACCGTGTACCTGACGATGGGGCCGCCGCAGGCCCGCGAAGCCCTGCAGGATTGCCTGGCACGCGTCCCCGGAGAGGCGGTGCTCCTGACCGATCGCGCGTTCGCCGGCGCCGACACCGTTGCCACGGCGTACGCCCTGGCCTGCGCGATCCGCCGCATCGAGCGCGATTTCTTCGATGGAGCCCGCGACTACGTGATCGTCGCCGGCATGCAGTCGGTCGATGGCGATACCGCGCAGGTGCCGCCCCAGATCGCGCAGGAGCTCGGCATCGAGCAGATCGCATATGTCCGTGGGCCGCGGGTCGGCCCCGCATTCGAGATCGAACGCATCGGGCCGCTCGGTGCCGAGATCGTCCGACCGCGGCGATATCCCGTGCTCCTCACGCTCACGGCCTGCACGGAGCCCCTGTACCGCTCGTTTCAGCTCGCCCGAGAGGCCCGCGACGCGCACATCCACGAGTGGAGCGCCGCGTCGGTGGATGCGGATCCGGAGCGCATCGGCCTGCGTGGTTCGCGGACGCAGGTCTGCCGGCTTTTCTCGCCGGCCGGGGAGCACCCGCGAACGTGCGTGCTGGCGCGCAGCCCGGAGGAGTTGCTCAGCCAGCTTGCCGCGACCTACCGCCGCGGAACGCGACGCCGGGCCGTCGAGGAAGATGGATCGTACGCACTCGCCGGGCGGACGCCGACGTATCGGGGCGAGTTCTGGGTGTACGCGGAGCGGGAGGGCGACGAGATCCAGGCCGTCTCGCTGGCACTGCTGGGGAAGGCGCGACGACTGGCCGACAAGGTGGGGGCGTCCGTCGGCGCGGTCCTCGTCGGCGAAGCGGCCGGTGCCGCGCCCACCGAGCTCATCGCGCATGGCGCCGACCGCGTGTACCGGGTCGAGCACGCGCTCCTGCGCCAGTTCGTCCCCAGCCTGCACGCGTTCGCCGTCGCGGCGGCCGTCTGCGCGCATCGCCCGCAGGCGCTGCTCTTCGGAGCGACGCCTCTTGGTCGCGAGCTCGCGCCACGCGTGGCCTACGCCGCGAGCTGTGGTCTCACGGCCGACTGCACGAAGCTCGACCTGGGCGACTACGCGAAGGGAAGCCTTTCACTCGTGGCCGCCCTGCAGCAGACCCGTCCGGCCCTCGGCGGCAACGTCATGGCGACGATCCTCACTCGGTCTTCGACCACGCAGATGGCAACCGTGCGTCCCGGGGTCTTCGGCGTGCCGCTGCGTGACGCCGCCCGCCGGGGCGACATCGTCGACATCCCGGTCGACCTGGATCCGGACATGATCGGCGTCGAGATCGTGGGGGTCGCGCCTGCCGCGACCGCGTCGCCGCTGCGCGACGCCGGGATCATCGTGGCGGGAGGGCGTGGCGTGCGCTCGCGGGCCGAGTTCGAGTCGCTCCTGCCGCCACTCGCGAGGAGTCTCGGCACCCTGCTGGGAGCTTGTGCCGAGGTCGGAGCGTCGCGCCTCGCCGTCGAGGAGGGATACCTGGGCCGGGAGTGCCAGGTGGGCCAGACCGGCCAGACCGTGGCGCCACGCCTGTACGTGGCGATCGGCATCTCGGGCGCCGTGCAGCACGTCTCCGGCATGCAGGGCGCCGATCTGGTGGTGGCGATCAACCGGGATCCACGGGCGCGCATCTTCCACTGCGCGGACCTGGGCATCGTGGGTGACCTGAGCGAGATCGTGCCGCGGCTGACTGCGGCGGCGCGAACGCAGGTAGATGCGAAGGCGGTCCCGACGACCCGGGCGCTGGAGGCGCCGACCCATGCAGCCTCTTGATGTGCTGGTCGTGGGAGCGGGCCCGGCCGGCCTCTCGACAGCCATCCGGCTCGTCCAGCGGCTGGCCGAGGTGGGACGCGGGGCCACCGTGGCGGTGATCGACAAGGCGGCGGCTCCCGGGTTCCACAACCTCTCCGGCGCGATCTTCGAACCGGCTGTGCTCGACGAGCTCCTGCCGGACTGGCGGCGGGATCGGAGCCGGTTCGTCGACCACGTCATGCCGGTCGAGCGCGATGAGCTGTACTTCCTGACCGAGCGCCAGGCCGCCAGGCTGCCCTCGTCGCTGGTCCCCCGTCCGATGCGCCACACCGGTGACGTCACGCTCTCCGTGTCGAGGTTGACGGCGCTCCTTTCGGATCGAGCCGGACGCCTGGGGGTCGAGGTGTACCACGGGTTCGCCGCACGAGGGTGCGTCGTCGAGGACGGCACGGTTCAGGGAGTGCGCCTGGTCGACCTCGGTCTCGACCGGGCCGGGCGGCCGAAGGCGAACTACCTGCCCGGCGAAGAGGTGCGCGCTCCATTGACGGTGCTGGCCGACGGATCGCATGGCGTCTGCTCCTCCCACCTGTCCGAGCTCGCGGGGTACGCCCGGCCGCGTGACGCGCAGGCGTACGGCCTGGGAATCAAGGCCGTGCTCCAGTACGCCGATGCGAACCCGTTCGGCGGCGGTCGCGTCGTCCACACCCTGGGATACCCGACCCGTCGCGGCGTGTTCGGCGGCGGCTTCCTGTACAGCATGGGCCCGCGGACCATCGCGCTCGGCCTGATCCTCGGCCTCGACTGGCCCTGGGGCGATCTCGATCCGCGCGCCGAGTTCGAGCGCTTCCGCGCCCACCCGTTCGTGGCCCGGCTCCTGGATGGTTCGACCACGATCGCCACGGGGGCGCGGACGATTCCCGAGGGCGGGTACTACGCTCTCGGCCCGCTGGCTGTGCCGGGTGCGCTGATCGTGGGCGATGCCGCAGGGTTCGTCAACGAGGTGAAGCTCAAGGGCCTGCACTACGCGATGCGGAGTGGGACGTGCGCGGCGGATGCGATCGCCGACTCGTGGCTGGCCGGCGAGGGTGTCCCGGAGATGCAGGCGCGCTACCGCCAGCTCCTGGCCGCGCACGGTCTCCTGGGCGAGTTGCGGCGCGCGCGGAACTACCGCCAGGGCTTCCGGTGGGGCCTGGCCCCCGGGGCGTTGCTTTCACTCGTGGCGGATCGCCTGCCGATGCACCTCCCGATGCCGGACGACAGGCGTGCCACGCGCCGTGGCGCGCACCTCGCGGGCAGCTCCGCCCAGTCGGCCGACGGTGGAGGATTCCTGGGCCTGACGAACACGAGACATCGCGAGGACGAGCCGTCGCATGTCACCCTCGTCGACCCCGAGCGTTGCACGCACTGCAACGACGCGTTCAGCGCCGCCTGCACACATTTCTGTCCAGGTGAGGTCTACCGCTGGAGCGGCGGGCGGATCGCGCTCAGCCCCTCGAACTGCCTCCACTGCATGACCTGCACCGTCAAGTGTCCGGAAGACAACATCCGCTGGGCGCCGCCAGAGGGAGGGGAGGGTCCGCGCTACCGGCTCCTCTGAGCAGTCCGCAGGGCGCCCACGTCCTCTGAACGGTCCGCACTGCGCATCCGGCTCGGCGGCCGTTCGGCGCCCGACGAACCCGCGCCGACGTCTCCGCCACGCACCCTCCCGATGCGCGTCCCGCGGCCGCGTGCTTCTCGATGCTGCGGGCGTGCACTGGGCGGCCCGCGCGTCCCGCGGCCGCGGGGGCCGCGTGCCTGTCAATGCTGCGGGCGTGCACTGGGC
>JBJKRK010000135.1:0-7556 GCA_046704705.1 Candidatus Limnocylindrales bacterium
AGGCGGCTGATCGAACAGGGGCGCCAGAGGGAGCTCCGCGGCGGCATCCCGGCCCAGCAGCAGGCTCGTCGCGAGGTACGCGAACGAGAGCGTCTCCGTCGACCAGCGCAGCGGCGGCTGTGTGAGCACCAGGCGAGCTCGCGGGCCCGAGGGACCTGCTGCGCCTCGGCCCACGCTGCCGCCCGCCGCCGGGCCCGAACCCGCGTCGTACCTGGCGTCGCCGGTCGCCGGCGCCACGCGGTCGCGGAGCGCATCGCGCAGGAGCACGTTGCCGTCGCGCAGAAGCACGTTGCCGTCGCGCAGCACGACATTCGCCGCTCCCTCGCCGAGTGCCTCGAGGTCCTCGCCGAAGCGGGCCAGCACGTGACCACCCGACATCCCCTCGATCCGCTGCACGAAGCCGCGGACCAGCCGGCACCCATCCTCGAAAAGCAGCCACGGGTTGCGCTCCCGCCACTGACGCTCTCCGGGCGACCTGACGCGACCGTGCACGATGCGGAGTGCCGCGACGCGGCCGGGGTAGCTGTGGAGCTTGCTCGCCGGCAGCAGCGCGTGCAGGAGCGCGAGGCGCAGCGCCGCCTCGACCGGCGCGGCCCGCAGGTCCTCGTCCAGGCGCTGCAGGATTGTTGCGATGGCGATCAGCGTGCGCGGCGTGTAGAGCGCCAGAAGCTGCGCCGGCGTGTCCCAGTCCCCCTCCGGGATGGGAAACCGTTCGAGCAGGCCGCGCCGCATCTCCGGCGACAGCTCGCCCTGTCGGACCCGGCCCGCGTCTGCCGCGTCGGTCGCCGCTGCCCGCACCTCACCGCTGCCCGTCTGGCCGCGGCAGGTCACGCAGCGGTAGCTCTTCCGAAACGGGGAGTCCGCCTCGCCGTCCCAGATGAACTCGTCGACGACCACGGCGCGGCCACACGTCGGGCAGCGCGACGCGAACAGGTCGTTGAGGGCCTGGCGGAGCGTCCCCTGCCCGTGCGGTGACGAGCCGAGCGATGCGACGGCCGCGTCGAAATGCCTGACATCCGGCGGGCGCAGCACGACTTCCGCGAGCAGTCTGGTGAGGGCGCTCGACTCGAACGTGTAACTCCGACGGAGCCGCGCGATCGCCGTCCGTCCCACCCAGCCCCCGCGCCCGAAGAGGTCGACGACCACCTCTCCCGGCCTGGTACGGCTCTCGATCTCGGCCGCCAGCAGGTTGAGCGGCGGCGGGGGCGCAAGGCGCTCGATGCTCGGCAGCGTCGGCGCGGGTTCCGGCCGGATCAAGGAGGCGCGGAGCTCAGCCATCCCTGCGAAGTCTACCGGCGCCGCGATAGCCCTCAGCGAGCCTCGTGCATCGCTCGGCGGCGCAAGCGCGTCGCGCTCGCGCCCCCCACGCGTCGGGTCCGGCGGGCGCCCGGAGCGCCGCGACGGAGCGCGAGCTCAGTCCTCGAGCTCCTCCGGCTCCGCTTCCTCGACCTCGAACGCCTCCTCCTCGGTCACCTGGGAGGGGACGACCCGATCGATGTCGTCGATCGTCTCCTCTTCCTCGTCGTACTCGAGCTCCTCCTCGAGGTCGAGCTCCTCGCGGATGAGCGTGCCCTTCGTGTAGGGGCGCAGGTCCGACGCCTTGGCCGAGGTGGGGAAGGACACCTTGCCGTAGTTCCGGGGGTCCTGGTACGTCTCGCGGATGATGATCCGGACGTCCCGGTCGCCGATGCTCGTCACGCCGGCGGCGTACTGGTTCCCGTCGGCGATGAGCTTCAACAACCTGGCGGCCACCCGCGGCTCGACCATGCCGACGAACACGCCGTTCGAGCGCGCGACCAGGCGGCCGGCATCGGGCTCGAGGTCGACGAAGTCGCCGGGGTTCACCTGCGCGAGCTGGTGCGGGTCGGGCAGCTCGTACAAGCCGGCGAAGCCCGTCTTCCCCGCCTCCTCGACGAAGATGTTCACGGGCGCCTTGCTGCCGGGCTCGGCGGGCGCGGTGCGGTCGGCCGCGTCGAACAGGAGCACGCGGAGGCGGTCGATGTTGCGTTCCGCGACGCGGTTCGTGGGATCGAGCGCCAGCGCCGCCTGGTAGTGCTCGCGCGCCGAGGCGAGCTCACCGAGCTCCCAGAGCGCCTTTGCCAGGCGGTTCTCCGCCTGGACGTCCGGGCCGAGCTCGAGGATGCGCTTGTTCAATTCGACCGCGCCGCTCCAGTCTGCCGATGCGGCCGCCGCGATGGCCTGCTCCACGAGCTGTCGCTTCAAACGGACGGTGTTGATGCCCGAGGCCGGCTCAACGAGTTCTGGGAAGCTCATGACTCCTTCGATCATCTCAGTGGCACGCCATGTCAGGCGTGCGGGAATCTACCCTTGAAGGCCGATGCTGTGTACCACTCGGGGCACGCGTTGTCAAACGGCGCGCGCGGTCCCGCGCGGCGGGCCAGCGCGCCGTCCGAACGCCGGCGCGAGCGCGTTGCCTGCCGCCACCCGAGCTCTCATCCCTGCCGGTCGCTCGGCCAGGTGCCCATGACCTGCCGCAGGATGGCGAATTCGCCGATGTGGTACGCGTTGTGATCGCCCACCAGGCGCACCTCCCGCAGCACGGTGTGCCCCGGCGTGCCGGGCAGCTCGGCCAGCAGATCGGTGGCCGGGTCGGCGACGAGCGCGCGCAGCGCGTCACGATCGACCCGGAACCCCTCGATCGTCGCCCGGAACTGCTCGGGCGTCGCGACGGCGTCCTGTGCCGGCCAGTAGCCCTCGGGCCAGGGCGGCGACGTGTGCCCGGGATTCCGGATGTAGTCGAGGATGTCGCGCTGCGTGATGCGCAGATGCTCCAGGAGATGCCACGGCGTGTACGACACGTTCGGCGGGCGCATGTTGATCGCGCCCGGCGGAAAGGCCGCCACCGCCTCGTCGTACGGCATGTGGGCACCCCGGCCATCGACCAGCGCGAGGGCCTGTTCACGCAGCGTGTCGTCGGGCATCGTTGACCTCCAAGTCATTCGGGGCGGCGGGTTCGATCGGCCGCCCGGTCCAGGTCGACAGTTCGTGCGGCGCACGCACCGCAGCAGGTGCTGACGCCGGTCAGCGCAGGAGCATGTTCCAGGCCACCGTCAGGGCTGCGGCAACGACGAGGATGCCGTACTCCCAGAGCCAGGCGAAGGAACGTCGTTCGGCGCCCGGTGCCGCCCGGTACGCGGCCCAGAGGTAGAAGACCACCGTCAGCAGCGCCGGGCCGAGCAGGCGGGGCAGGGCAAGCGCACGAAGCGCCGCGGCGGCGACCGCCACCACGACGGCGTACGTGCCGGCCGCCCAGGCAGCTTCGCGCAGCACCGAAGTCCGGAGCGTCGCCAGCCGGTATCCCAGCAGGAACGCGACCAGCGCGTCACCGACTGCGAGCGCGGCCAGGCTCGCTCCGTCCAGCGGCGGGACGCTTCCGCCGGCGGGCGCCTGCGGCTCCACGATCGCGCCGGGGATCCCACCGCCGATGCCGGCAAAGGCGAAGAACGCCAGCACCAGGCTCAACTCGAGCAGCTGCGTCCGGCGACGCGGGCCGTTCTCGTCTTCCGGGCCGAGGAGCCGCCGCTCGAGGGCCAGACTGGCGCCGAGGGCGGCGCCGCCCAGCGCGAGCGCGGGAAGCGCCAGCAGCCCCGCCCCGACGAGGTGCGCGATCCCGAGCGTGCCGAAGGCCGCGATGGCCGGGAACCAGAGCGACTCGATCGGGACGCCCCGTGGTTCGTGCTCGAACAGATAGGAGAACGCGCCCCAGCCGGACACGCCGGCGAGGCCGATCGCAGCACACCAGAAGGGGATGCCGTCCAGCAGGCTCCCGATTGCCGCCGCCAGGACGGTCAGGATCACCAGCTCGGCGATCCGAACTCGATCGCTTCGCATGTACCGGGCGATGGTACCCCGCCCCGGACCGTCCAGGGGCAGAGCCTCCACCGAGTCGGGCCCGGCGGGCGAGCCAGTCGCGATCCAGGCCGCCGCTCGATCTCAGCCGCGGCGGGCGAGCCAGTCGAGGAGATCCGCGAGGGGCCGCGAGTTCATGACGTCGTCCGGAGCGAGCCAGGCGCGCCGGGCCACCGCGACGCCCCAGCGCAGCCCGTCGAGTTCCTCCACCCGGTGTGCGTCGGAGTTGATCACCAGCCGACAGCCAACCTCCCGGGCGCGGCGGGCGCGCACATCGTCCAGGTCGAGACGATGGTCGGAGGCGTTGATCTCGAGCAGCGTCCCCGTCCGCGCCGCCTCCGCGTAGATCGCCTCCCAGTCCAGATCGAGCTCGTCGCGCTCGTTGATCAGGCGGCCCGACGGGTGGCCGATCGCGTCGATGTGCGGGCTGCGGATCGCGGTCAGGACGCGCTCCGTCAGACGCTCGCGCGACTGGCGCCTCCCCTGGTGCAGCGACGCGGTCACGATGTCGAACCCGGCGAGCGTCTCCTCGTCGAAGTCGAACCCGCCGTCCGCGCGGATCTCGAGCTCGCAGCCGTGGAGCACCCGGAACCCCGACGGATTCGCTCCGTCCGGCAGCTTCCCGGCGGCCCGCTCCCGGTCGAGACGGTCGTTCAGCTCGTCGATCAGGGCACGCTGCTCGCGAACCCGCTCGACGGTCAGGCCACGCGCGATGCCGAGCCCGAACGAGTGGTCGCTGAGCGCGAAATAAGCATAGCCGCGCGCGAGGGCGGCCCGCACCATCTCCTCGGGGGAGTGCACGCCGTCCGACCAGTCGGAGTGCGCGTGGAGGTCGCCCTGCAGATCGGTCTGCTCGACGAGCCGGGGCAGGCGGCCCTCCAGCGCCGCCTCGATCTCGCCGCGGTCCTCGCGCAGTTCGGGCGGGATGAAGGGGAGGCCGAGAAACTCGTACACCTCCGCCTCGGTCCCGAACGTGCGGAGCTCAGCCGGCTCGCCCTCCAGCGGCTCGCCGTCCGGCCCGAGGTGCAGGAAGCCCTTTTCCGACAGGCTCCAGCCACGGTCGCGGGCCATGCCCCGCAGGCGGACGTTGTGCTCCTTCGACCCGGTGAAGTGGACGAGGTACGTGCCGCCCTCGCCGGGCGGAAAGGTCATCAAATCCACCTGCGGCCCGTCGCGCAGCACCACCGATCCCTTGGCGCCGCCACCGGAGAGCACCCGCTCGACCCCCGGGAGCTCCGTGAGCCGCTCGACGACCGCTGCGGGCCGGTCGGTCTCGGCCAGGATGTCCAGGTCGCCGACCGTCTCGCGGCGCCTCCTGAACGACCCGGCGGCGGTCAGCGCGCTTAGGCCGGGTGCTCCCGTCAGACCATCGATCACGTGCCGGGCGTGCTGCTCGGCCTGCCCGAGCGTCATCCTGCCCGGCGCATGCTGCAGGGCGGCGATTCCCTCCAGGATCCGCTCCTCAGTGCGGGCGGACATCCCCTTGCGGCCACGCAGGAGTCCCGCGCGAGCGGCGCGCTCGAGATCGGCCACCGTCAGGATCCCCAGATCGTCGTGGAGCTCCTTGACCGTCCGCGGACCGACCCCCTGGATGGCGAGGATGTCGAGGAGGCTCGGGGGCACCTCCCGCTGCAGCCGCTCGTAGAAGGCGAGGCGGCCAGTCGCCGCGAGCTCGGCGAGCTTCTTGTCGATCGCGGCCCCCACGCCCGCCAGATGCGGGGGGTTGCCCTCGCGGTAGGCGCGCGCGACCTCGACGGGACTGTGGGCGATCGCGTCGGCCGCGCGACGATACGCGACCGCCTTGAACACGATCTCGCCCTTCAGCTCGACCAGGTCGGCGATCTCGTAGAAGATCCTTGCCAGCTCGGCGTTGCCCAGCAGGGGCGCGGAGTCCGCGTCGGAAGGCGCGGCGGCACTCCGGTGCGCCGCTGGCTCTGTGTCGGACGGCGCGGCAGCGCTCCGTGACGGCGCCCGACGCGGTCCACGCTCGCGTTTGCTCACCGCGCGATCGTCGCGATGGCCCACCGCCCGATCCTCGCGATTGCCGCCCACCCCCCGGTCCTGATTGCTCACCGCGCGATTCTACGGATCGAGCGCGTGGACGGGACTGTGACAATCTGCTGGATGGAGCACCCATGGCCGCTCTTCGACCTGCGCCTGCGCACGCCGCGCCTGGAGCTGCGGCTCCCCACCGACGACGACCTCCTGGCTCTCCTCGAGGTGGCACGCGCCGGCGTGCACGAGCCGGAGGTGATGCCGTTCCTGGTGCCCTGGACGGATCTGCCCTCCCCCGAGTTCGAGCGCTCGTTCCTGCAGTTCTACTGGGGAACGCGTGCGTCGTGGACGCCGACCGACTGGCAGCTGCCGCTGGCCGTGCTCCGTGAGAACAGCCCCATGGGCGTCCAGGAAGTGGCCGCGCGGGACTTCGCCACGCGCCGCACCGTCGTCACCGGCTCGTGGCTGGGGCGGCGGCACCAGAAGCAGGGCCTCGGCACGGAAATGCGCGCCGCCGTGCTGTTTCTCGCATTCGACGGGCTGGGGGCGCTGGTCGCCGAGTCGGGCGCGATCGAAGGGAATACGGGATCGATGCGTGTCTCGGAGAAGCTGGGCTACCGGCCCAACGGGGCGTCGGTCGTCGCGCCCCGCGGCGAACCGCTCGTCGAACACCGGTACCGGCTCACCCGCGCGAACTGGCGCAGAGCGCTCGTCCCCGTCGTGATCGAGCGCCTCGAGCCGTGCCTTCCGCTCTTCGGCGTGGAGTGACCGCGATTGCACCACGATGATCATCGGGAGAGGCGACCCACGCCGGCCTGCCCGCTCGAACCGTCGCGTCCAGGATGCGCCCATGGGTGATGCCCGGGCTGGCGACTGCGCGAGCGAGCTGGGCGCGACGCTCACCGACGGCACCGTCGTGCTGCGTCCCTGGCAGCCAGAGGATGCGCCGGTTGTCTTCGAAGCCTGCCAGGACCACCTGATCGCGCGGTTCCTCCCCATCCCGCAGCCCTACGCGGAGACCGATGCTCGCGCCTTCGTCGAGGCCCGACAGAGAGACTGGGCGGGCGAGCAGGAGCGCTCCTTCGCCATCACCGATGCGCAGTCGGGTGAGCTACTCGGTTCGATCGCACGGCACTGCAGCGTGGCGCACCGGGCCACCTTCGGCTACTGGCTCGCACCCTGGGCGCGTGGTCGCGGGATCGCTACCCGCGCGCTCCGTCTGGTCGCCGACTGGACGCTCGCCACGACCGATGTTGTGCGGCTCGATCTCTACACCGACCTCGACAACGACGCGTCGGGCCGGGTGGCCCTCCGGGTCGGCTTCGAGCGCGAGGGGATCTGCCGCGCCTGGGACGTGGATCGCGCGGGTCGACCGGTCGATGTCGTCTCCTACGTGCGCTTGCGCGAGCACGCCGATCAGGGCGGCTCGACCCGCCGCCGCTTGGGGAGATAGCCGAGGACTGCGGGACAGGCGTATGCACGCTTGTCCGCTCCTCGTGTCGGCGACACAGGCACCTGACAGGGAACTGGCGGGACGCGCTCGGGAACCGGGAAAGACCCCGTTGCACACGAGCGGGCGCGCCTTCGCCCCGAGCACGAGGAGGAGTGCCCCGGCGGCCGGCCGACCGCAACCGCTCAGCCGACGATGACGCGATCGCGACCTCTGCGCTTCGCCTCGAGCAGCGCGACAT
>JBJKRK010000136.1:0-3794 GCA_046704705.1 Candidatus Limnocylindrales bacterium
GCGACGGAGTCGCCGCGACCGCGTGCCGGCACCAGGCGCCGCACCGGGGAGGTGACGCCGTAGGCGCGCCCGGGCTCCGGCCCCGCCGTCAGCCCGTGCGGACCTGCGTCGCCTGCCGCACCGAACGCGGGAAGCGCGAGCTGGTCCGGATCGTGCGCACCCCCGGGGGAGAGGTGGTGCTCGACCCGAGCGGGCGCCTGCCCGGGCGGGGCGCGTATCTTTGCGCCGACGGTTCCTGTTGGAGCCAGGCGCTCAAGCACAAGGCCCTCGAGCGAGCTCTGTCGGCCCCGCTGCCTGCCGCGCTGCAGGCCGAGCTGGCCGCGGGCTCCCAGCGGCTGATCCAAGGAGGCACACGTGGCACGTAGTCGCAGCGGGACGCGCAACCGGCGCGGCCCCCGCAAGCCGCCGCGTCGGCCGGACCAGAACGGGGGCGTGAGCGTCCAGACGGTCGAGCCGAGCGCGCGTGGCCCGATCGACATCCCCTCGACGCTGACGGTCCAGGAACTTGCCGCGCTGCTCGGCGTGAACCCGGCGGACGTGATCCGCGAGCTCATCAAGAGCGGCATCTTCGCGACGATCAATCAGACGATCGATCGCGACACGGCCAGCCTGGTGGCGGGCGAGCTCGGCTACGAGATCGCCGAGCCGGCAGCCGCGAGCGCGGAAGAGGCGCGCGAAGCGCCCGGCCCCGAGGCCCCGCGCGAGCCGTTGTGGACCGAGGAGGATCCCTCCAAGCTGGTGCCGCGCGCTCCGATCGTGACCGTCATGGGCCACGTCGATCACGGCAAGACGAGCCTGCTCGACGCGATCCGGGCGACGGACGTTGCAGGAGGCGAGCGCGGCGGCATCACGCAGCACATCGGCGCGAGCGAGATCGTGAAGGACGGCCGCAGGATCGTCTTCCTCGACACGCCCGGACACGAGGCGTTCACCGCGATGCGGGCCCGCGGAGCCCGGGCCACGGACATCGCCGTCCTGGTGGTGGCGGCCGACGATGGCGTCATGCCGCAGACGCTCGAGGCGATCGACCATGCGCGCGCCGCCCGGGTGCCCATCATCGTGGCGCTCAACAAGATCGACAAGGGCGACGCCAATCCCGAGCGCGTGAAGCAGCAGCTTTCGGAACACGGGGTGCTCATCGAGGAGTACGGCGGCGAGGTGCCGCTCGTGCCGGTGAGCGCTCGCCAGCGAACCGGCATCGAGGGGCTGCTCGAGATGATCCTGCTCGTGGCCGACCTGCAGGAGCTGAAGGCGAACCCCAAGCGAGCGGCGATCGGCAGCGTCATCGAGGCCGAGCTGGACAAGGGCCGCGGCCCGGTCGCCACCGTGCTCGTGCAGACAGGCACGCTCAAGGTGGGCGACACGGTCGTCGTCGGCAGCACGTCCGGCCGGGTGCGGGCCATGGAGAACAGCAAGGGCGAGCGGGTCGGCCGGGCCGGGCCGTCGTCCGCGGTGCGCGTCCTCGGCCTGTCCGACGTTCCGGCAGCCGGCGATGTCCTGCAGGCGGTGGCGGACGACAAGGCGGCCCGCACGATCGTCGAGGCGCGTCGGGCGGAGACCGCGGGACGCGTGGAGGGCATCGGCCGGGCCACGCTCGAGGACCTGTACCGCCAGATCCAGGCCGGCCAGACGAAGGAGCTGCGCATCGTCCTCAAGGCCGATGTGCAGGGGTCTCTGGAGGCGATCGCGCACGCGCTCGAGCAGGTGGCGACCGAGGAGGTGAAGATCAACCTCCTGCACCAGGCGACGGGCGACATCACGGACAACGACATCCTGCTCGCCTCGGCGTCGGATGCGATCGTCGTCGGGTTCAACACCCGCGTCGACCCGCAGGCCCGCCGGACCGCCGAGGTCGAGGGCGTCGACGTTCGGCTGTACGACATCATCTACAAGCTCACCGACGACATCGAGGCCGCGCTGCGTGGGCTGCTCGAGCCGGAGGTCGTCGAGGTGGTCGAGGGGCGCGCGGAAGTGCGCCAGCTCTTCCGCATGAGCCGCGGCAGCGTGGTGGCGGGCTGCTACGTGACCGAGGGCCGGATCGTGCGCGGCAATGCGCGCGTCTACCGGGCTGGCAAGGTCGTGGCCACGGACCGGATCGAATCGCTTCGTCGTTTCCGCGACGACGTGCGTGAAGTCGCCACCGGCTTCGAGTGCGGTATCGGCCTGGCCTCGACGCAGGACCTGGCGGAGGGCGACGTCATCGAGTGCTTCACGCGCCAGACGGTCTCGCGCGCCGCGAGCGCGTGAGCGCGGCGCGTGCGATGGTCACGGCGCCGGCAGGGACGATGAGCGAGCGAACGGCCCGGCTGGACGAGCTGTTGCGCCAGGAGATCAGCGCGATCATCGCGCGCGAGGTGCAGGATCCCGGCGTGGGCTTCGTGACGGTGACCCGGGTCGAGGTGAGCCCCGACCTGGGTCACGCGCGCGTGTGGGTCTCGATGATCGGGCAGCCCGAGGATCGCCGGCGGACCTTCGCCGCGCTGGCCCGGGCGATGCCCTTCGTGCGCCGCGAGCTGGGCGTCCTGCGGCTGCGCCGCATCCCCGTGCTGCAGCTGCGCGTCGATGACAGCGTGGAGCGGGGCACGCGCGTGCTGCGCCTGCTCGAGGAGCTCGAGGCAGGACGCGAGCCGGAGGCGACCGGGGAGGGTGAGACGCTTCCCACGCCCGGGCTCCGCGAGTCGGCCGAGCCTGCGCAGGCCGAACGCATGCCGGGGACACGGCGCGGCGGACCGCGTCGGCGAAGCCCCGGCGGAAGGGGCGCCCAGCGCGGTCGGGGGGATGGACGCGCATGACGACCGCCGATTCGGGAGCGTCGCTTACCCCGCTGGACCTGGCAGGCGTGCCGTCGGAGATCCTGGCCGAGTTGCGCTCCGCGCACCGCGTCATGACGATCTGTCACGAGAACCCGGAAGCCGATGCGCTCGGGGCGGCGCTCGGGCTGGGACTGGCGCTCGAAGCGCTCGGGGCCGAGGTGACGGTCGTCTGCGCCGACCCGGTGCCGCCGCTCTACTCGTTCATGCCGGCGATCGAGCGATTCCGCACCATGCCGGACCCGGCGATCGCCTACGACCGGATCGTGGTCGTCGACTGCGGCGAGCTCGAGCGGGTCGGTCCGGTGCTCGCGTCGCGGGGTGAGCTGTTCGGGCAGGTGCCCATCGTGAACATCGACCACCACAAGTCGAACCTCGGCTTCGGACGGACGAACTGGATCGACGCCGCTGCGGCGGCGACGTGCGAGATGCTCACGTTGCTCGTGCGCGCCCTCGACGTGCCGCTGACGGTTGCCGATGGCGCGCTCGCGGCGAGCCTGACGGCGGGCATCGTCATGGACACGGCGAACTTCCAGCACCCCAACACCACGCCGCGAACGTTGCGCGCCGCCGCCGAGCTGGTCGCGGCGGGCGCCCCACTCTCCCTCACCGCGCGGCGTCTGTACCGCACCAAGCCCAACACACAGCTGCGCCTGTTCGGACGCGTGCTTGCCCGGCTGGAGAGCGACGCTGACGGGCGGATCGTCTGGTCGACGCTCGAGCTCGCCGACCTTGCCGAGACCGGCGCGCTCACCGCCCATTCCGAGGGGCTCATCGACCTGCTCAGCCAGTCCGAGACGGCCGACATCGCGATCCTCTTCAAAGAGGCCGAGGGACAGACGCGGATCAGCGTGCGCACGAGAGACGGCGGCGTCGACGCGACGGTGCTCACCGGCGTGTTCGGCGGCGGAGGACATGCGCGGGCGGCGGGTGCGACGCTGCAGCTTCCTCCCGCCGAGGCGCGCCCGCAGGTGCTGGCCGCGG
>JBJKRK010000137.1:0-10978 GCA_046704705.1 Candidatus Limnocylindrales bacterium
CCGCTGCGCACGCCTCCCGCGGGAATCCCCGCGCCCGCGGGGAGGTCCTGCGCGCCTCTCAGGCGAGGGTCGGCGCGTCTCCCCTCGGGGGATGGTGCAGCCCCTCGCCCCAGATCTCGGGGCCGCAGATGAACGGCCGCGCGCCGATGGACCGGCTCGCGCGCCAGGGACGCACCGCCGCCGCGTCGAGGGGCAGCTCACCGCGCTCGAAGGCCGCCTCAACCCAGCGCGCGAGGCCCTCGAAATCGGTCCAGACCTGGTGCGCCCAGCCCTCCTCGCGACAGACCTCGGCCAGCCGATCCTTGGCGAAGACGAGATCGGCGTATGCGGCTCCGAAACGGTCGCTCGTGCCGTCGCCGATGAACACGACGATGCGACCCGCGGCCTGGTGCAGGCGGACCCGTTCCCGCTTGCACGTGCCGCAGACGAAGCACCGCGGATGGCCGTAGGGAAACGCGATGCTCGGCGGGTCCGTGCGCAGGTCCAGCTCCGAGGTCGCGACGGGAAGATCGCCCAGGCCGAGGCGCTCGAGTGCGGGCCGTACGTAGAAACCCAGCCCGTCGCTCACGATCTCGACCAGCGCATCCCGACGTCGCGCCGCAGCGACGAAAGCCGGGAATCCCGGATCATGCGGCTGCGCCATGGCGGTGGCGATCAGCCGGTCCGGATCGCGGGGCAGCACGGTGAGATCCCATTCCAGAAGATCCCGCGAGCCGGCACGACCCGCATCGTACAGGGCATCGTAGTCCCGCCATCGTTCGTCGGTGGCGTGCTGCACCAGGAGCATCTCGGAGACGTCGCTGGTCGCGACGGTCCCGTCGAAGTCGACGAGGAAGCTGACGGGCGCGCCCTGGAGGCGCGGCAGATCGCGGGACGCGAAGGTCACCGGGCGCGACGGACCGGCGCGCGCAGGGTCACGCGGGCGCGCGCAGGGTCACGCCGGGTGAGCACCTCAGGGCAGCGCAGCGCGAAGCCGGATCACGCGGACAGTGCCCGGCACCGCGATGCGCACGGTCGGGCGGCCGGCACGGACACGTGGTGCGGGCGGCCGCACGCGGTTCAGGCGCCCTCCTGCTCGAGCTCGAGCGCCTCGTCATCGGCCTCTTCGGTGAGCTTGAGCCAGATGAAGAGCCCCGCCAGGACGAGCAGCGGGATCACGATCAATGCGGCGAGCGTGACGCCGAGCGCGACGGCGACGATCTTCAGGGCCTTCATTGGACCTCCTGTCTGACGCAACGGTAGCAGGTGTCGGCAGTGTACGGCCGCCGCGCTCAGGAAGCGGTGGGCGTGCCGCTCGGCGTCTCCACGGGCCGCGGCTGGCTGCGCCATTCGGGAGCCCGGGCAACCATCTGCTCGATGTCGTCGCGCGTGAACTCCACCAGCATGTAGCGCGCGCCCGACTGCCCGCTGACCATCACCCGCAGCACGTACGCGCCGTCCTGCTCGAACAGCAGGACGTCACGCGGCTTCTGCTCGTCCGTGTAGCGCCCGATCACGCGCAGCGATCGTTCGTACCGTCCGGCCTGCTGCATCCCGGGGACCTGGTTGGGCGCCGTGCGCCGCGCGATCGCCTCCTCCATGAACCGCGCGATGTCGTCGTCCACGAAGGTGAAGGATTCCTTGCGCTCCTGGCCCATCGTCTCGGACCAGCCGCCTGACCCGGCGTTCGTGGCGAGCCCCTGCACGATGAACCCGTCCGGCACCTCGACAAGCGAGATCTCGCGCATGCCGCGCTGGTCGAGGAACGCGCCGATCGAACGGAGGACCTCCTCGTAGTCCTGCCGGGGGCTTGCCTCGTAGATGCGCATGAGCCCGTCCCTCCCCGGGGCCCGCCCGTCCACCGGCCGACCCCGATGCTGGCCGCCCGCGCTCGGCCGCTGCACCCCGGCGGCTTCACGGCCACGCGGCTGCGTGGAGTGTACCGGCCGAGGAGGGCCCCAGCAAGGCACCCGCGAGGCATCGGGGCGGCGGCGCAACACACCGTCAGGCTCGGCGGCGGGGCGCTTCGTCCGCGGCGACTATCATTAGTGCTGCACGACAAATGACAGACTTTGATGCTGTGGCGGCACAGCCGGATGCCCGGGCGGGCCACCGCCACGGCCCTGGATGTGAGGACACCGCTGCATGATCACGACGACGAGCAGCCGGCTGGACCAGCTGGCAATCGACACGATCCGGACGCTCTCCATCGACGGCGTACAGCAGGCCAACAGCGGGCACCCGGGGATGCCGATGGGTGCCGCGCCGATGGCGTACGTGCTGTGGACGCGCTTCCTGCGCCATGCGCCGAGGCACCCGGACTGGCCCGACCGCGACCGCTTCGTCCTGTCCGCCGGGCACGGCAGCATGCTGCTGTACTCCCTGCTGCACCTGACGGGCTACGATCTCCCGCTCGACGAGCTCAAGCGTTTCCGGCAGCTCGGGTCCCGGACGCCCGGCCATCCCGAGTACCGCCTGACGCCCGGCGTGGAGGCGACAACCGGGCCGCTGGGACAGGGCCTCTCGAACGCGGTCGGCATGGCCATCGCCGAGCGACGCCTGGCGGCCGAGTTCAACCGTCCGGGCCAGACGATCGTCGACCACCGGACCTATGCGATCTGCTCCGACGGCGACCTGCAGGAGGGGGTCGGCGCGGAGGCCGCCAGCCTGGCCGGCCATCTCCGGCTCGGGAAGCTCATCGCGCTGTATGACGACAACCACGTCCAGCTCGACGGGCCGACGGCGATGGCTTTCAGCGAGGATGTCCCGGCCCGCTTCGATGCCTATGGCTGGCACACGCAGCGCATCGAGGACGGCAACGACCTCGAGGCGATCGACGCAGCGCTCCGGGCCGCCCAGGCCGACGAGCGGCCAAGCCTGATCGCCGTGCGCACGCACATCGGGTACGGCTCACCCCACCGGCACGACTCGAGCGAAGCGCACGGCAAGGCGCTCGGCGCGGAGGAAGTCCGCCTGACCAAGCAGGCATACGGGTGGGACCCCGACCGCACTTTCTACATCCCCGACGAAGCGCTCGCGCACTTCCGCCGGGCCGTGGAGCAGGGCGATGATCTGGTGGCGACCTGGCGGTCCGGGTTCGACGCCTACGCCGCGGCGCATCCCGCCGAGGCGCGGGAGTTCGAGCGTCGGCTGGCGGGCCAACTCCCGGAGGGTTGGACGAAGGGCCTGCCGGTCTACCAGGTCGGACAGGACCTGGCCACGCGCAACGCATCGCAGCAGACCATCCAGCCGCTCGCCGCGAACCTGCCCGAGCTCTTCGGCGGCGCGGCCGATCTGTCCGAGAGCAACCTGACTGACGTGGCCGGCGCGCCGCTCTTCAGCGCCGAGGAGCCGGGTCGCAACCTCCGTTTCGGCGTTCGCGAGCATGCGATGGGCGGGATCGGCAACGGCCTCGCCTACCACGGCGGCTTCCTCCCCTATGTGGGCACGTTCCTGAACTTCAGCGACTACATGCGCGGGAGCGTGCGCATCGCGGCCCTCTCCGGCCTGCACGTCCTGTACGTCTGGACGCATGACTCGGTCGGCCTGGGCGAGGACGGTCCAACGCACGAACCGATCGAGCACTACGCGGCGCTGCGCGCCATTCCGCGGCTCTGGTTCCTCCGCCCCGGCGATCCGAACGAGGCCGTGGCGGCCTGGCGGGTGGCCGTGGAGCGGCGCGACGGACCCGTCGCCTTCGCCTTCACGCGGCAGAAGCTTCCCGTGCTGGACGGCACGGCCGAGCACGCGTACGAGGGTGTCCGGCGCGGCGGCTACGTGCTCGCCGATGCGTTGGGGGCCGACGGCGCACCGGTGAAACCCGGCCTGATCCTGCTGGCCACCGGTTCCGAGCTGCACCTGGCGATGGCGGCGCGCGAGACGCTCAACCGCGAGGGCGTGCCGACGCGGGTGGTGTCGCTCCCCTGCTGGGAACTGTTCGAGGCGCAGCCGTCCGAGTACCGCGACGCGGTCCTGCCGCGGGACGTGACGCGGCGCGTCAGCGTCGAAGCAGGCGTGTCGCTCGGCTGGGACCGCTGGGTCGGCCCGGACGGTGCCATGCTCGCCATCGAGCACTTCGGGCTGTCCGCTCCCGGCCAGCAGGCCATGGAGGCCTTTGGCTTCACGGCCGAGCATCTGGTCGACGTCGCGCGCGGCGTCCTCGCCGGGACCACGCGCGGGGTGGTTGCCGCGGATCCGCACGCCCGGCTGTTCGGAGGCGAGTGATGCGCGGCGCCGCGAGCCGGCACGCGGAAGGGTCGGGCACATGAGCGCGGGCATCGCGCCCTCGATCGCGCCGCTGCCCGGCGAGCTGGAGGATCTCGTGCAGCAGGCCCTGGATCGGGCGATCGCCGGCGACTGGGTCGAGCGGATCTGGCGCAAAGACGCCACGCTG
This sequence comes from Candidatus Limnocylindrales bacterium, assembly GCA_046704705.1. Taxonomy (GTDB): domain Bacteria; phylum Chloroflexota; class Limnocylindria; order Limnocylindrales; family CSP1-4; genus JBJKRK01. The sequence continues at coordinate 4,373 of JBJKRK010000137.1, forward strand.
TGGGCAGCCGACGCGAGCACGCAGGAGGCGATCGGACGGCGTCTGGGCTGGCTCCACGTCCCCGAGGTCTTCCTCGACCGTGTGGACGAGCTCGAGGCGTTCGCGGCCGAGATCCGCGCCGAGGGCTTCACGCAGGCCGTGCTGTGCGGCATGGGCGGAAGCTCGCTCGCGCCGTACGTGCTGGCGCGCGCGATGAACCGCGGCGACGACGGCATGCCCGTCACCGTGCTCGACTCGACCGACCCGGAGGCCGTCCGCGCGGTCCGCGAGCAATGCGACCCTCGGACGACCCTGTTCCTGATCGCCAGCAAGTCCGGCACGACCACCGAGACGCTCGCCTTCCTGGCCTACTTCTGGGAGTCAGAGCACGAGGTCCAGCACCGAGCCCGCGGCGACCGACCCGGTCTGCACTTCGTGGCCATCAGCGATCCCGGCCACGCCGTCGAGTCCATCCCGCACAGCGAGGATTTCCGCGGCGTCTTCCTCAACCCTCCCGACGTGGGCGGACGCTACAGCGCCCTCACGTACGTCGGGCTGGTTCCGGCGGCGCTGCTGGGCCTCGACCTGGGCGCACTGCTGACGGGCGGCACCGTCATGGCGCAACGCTGCCGCGCCGACGGCCGCGACAATCCGGGGCTCATGCTCGGCCTCGCCATCGGAAGCCTCGCCCGGGCCGGGCGGGACAAGCTGACGCTCCTGGTCGACCCCGTGCTCGCTCCTTTCGGCTCCTGGGTGGAGCAGCTGCTCGCCGAGAGCACCGGGAAGCAGGGCACGGGCATCGTGCCGGTCGTGGACGAGCCCGTCGGTGCGGCGGACAGCTACGGACGGGACCGCGCCTTCGTCCGGCTGCTCACGGAAGCCGGCGACGAGCCGCGCAGCGAGTGGCGCCGGGCGAGCGATGCCCTGGCCGCGGCGCTCACCGCGGGGGGCCATCCCGTCATCGACCTCCACGTCGAGCCGGGCGGTGGGCTGGGCGGCGAGTTCGTCCGCTGGGAGTTCGCCACGGCGGTGGCCGGTGCCGTGCTCGGCATCGACCCCTTCGACGAGCCCAATGTCGGCGAATCGAAGGAGGCCACGCGGCGCATCCTGGCCGGCTTCGCCGAATCGGGCGCGCTGCCGGACCAGCCCGTGCTCGCCTCCGACGACCGCCTCACGCTCGTCGGCGACCAGGCCCTCAGGCTGACCAGCGGATCGGGTAGCGTCGTCGGCGAGCTGCATCGCCATCTCGAGCGCCTGCGGCCGGCGAGCTACCTCGCCCTGCAGGCGTATCTGGCGCCCACGCCGGAACGCGATGCGCTGCTGGCCGACCTCCGCGCGCTCCTGCGCGACCGGTCCGGGCACGCCACCACCGCCGCCTACGGGCCACGCTTCCTCCATTCGACCGGCCAGCTCCACAAGGGCGGCGCGCCGATCGGCTGGTTCCTCCAGCTCGTGGCGGGACACCCGCAGGACGTGGCCGTGCCCGATGCCCGGCACACGTTCGGCACGTTGATCGACGCGCAGGCGCTGGGCGACTTCGCCGCCCTCGAACGGCGCGAGCTGCCGGCGCTCCGGGTGCACCTTTCGGACGACCCCGACGTCGGCCTGGCGGCTCTGCGCGAACGGCTGGAGGCAGCCCTCTGATCCCCATGAAAGCCCGGTGAGCGTCCCATGACCAGCATCTCCCCAGCGACTCCCGAGACCGGCGTCCGGCGCAGCAGGCGCGGCGCGAGCGGGAGGACACCGCTCGTCAACCCGTTGCGGTCGGGGCTTCGCCTCGAGAAGGTCCCCGCCCCCTGCTCGATCGTCATCTTCGGGGCCACCGGCGACCTGACCCACCGCAAGCTCCTGCCTGCGCTGTACAACCTGCGTCGCGTGGGCCTCCTGCCGCCCGAGTCGAGCGTGGTCGCCTTCGCCCGCCGTCCGTACACCGACGACACGTTCCGCGACGAGATCAGGGAGGCCGTGCGGACCCACTCGCGCGTCGCGCCGCAGGACGCGATCCTCGACGACTTCGTCCGCGGCAGCTTCTACGTGCGCGGCGACTTCGGCGACCTCTCCGCCTACCAGCGGCTGTCCGAGCGGCTCGAGCAGATCGATGCCGCGCGCGGGACTCGGGGGAACCGCCTCTTCTACCTGGCCACGCCGCCCAGCACGTATCCGGAGGTGGTCGACTTCCTGGGCAAGGCGAGCCTCGACGCGGAGGGGCGCGGCCACGGCTGGTCGCGCCTGGTGATCGAGAAGCCCTTCGGCCGCGACCTGGATTCTGCGCGGCAGCTCAACCGCGACGTCACCCGCGTCTTCAACGAGTCGCAGGTCTACCGCATCGACCACTACCTGGGCAAGGAGACGGTCCGGAACCTGCTGGTCCTGCGCTTCGGCAACGGGATCTTCGAGCCGGTATGGAACCGCCGCTACGTCGACCACGTGCAGATCACCGTGAGCGAGGGGCTCGGCGTCGAGGGGCGCGGCGCGTTCTACGAGGAAGCGGGGGCGACGCGCGACATCCTGCAGAACCACATGCTGCAGCTGGTCGCGCTGGTGGCCATGGAGCCGCCCATCGATTTCTTCGACGCCGACGACCTGCGCAACGAGAAGCTGCGGGTACTCAAGGCGGTGGAGTGCGCGCACACCGACGACGAGGTGGCGCGGAATATCGTCCGCGGCCAGTACGGCCCCGGGTGGGTCGGCGGAGAGGAGGCAGTGGGGTACCGCGAGGAGCCCCGCGTCGCGCCCGACTCCACGACCGAGACCTTCGTGGCGCTGAAGCTCGGGATCCAGAACTGGCGCTGGGCTGACGTGCCCTTCTATCTGCGCATCGGCAAGCGGATGCCCAAGCAGGCCACGGAGATCTCCGTGCAGTTCAAGCAGCCGCCGCTCTCGCTGTTCCGCAGCTCCCGCGCCGACCCCGAGCCGAACCTGCTCGCCCTCCGGATCCAGCCCGACGAAGGGATCCTCCTGCGCTTCGTGGCGAAGGTGCCCGGCCTGGGCGTCGACGTCCGCAGCGTGAACATGGACTTCGCCTACGGGTCGTCGTTCGCCAGCGACGCCCCCGAGGCGTACGAGACGCTGCTGCTCGACGCGATGCTCGGCGATCCCTCGCTGTTCACCCGCGCCGACGAGGCCGAGGCCGCCTGGTCCATCGTCAGCCCGATCAATCGCGCCTGGGCGGAGCTGGAGGCCCGAGGCGAGCGTCCGGACTTCCCGAACTACGCCGCCGGCACGTGGGGCCCCGACGAGGCCGACCGACTGCTCGAGCGCGACGGTCGTCGCTGGCGCCGGCTCTGACGGGGAGATCGATGGCCCGCCGAAACGGCACCGACGCTCGTCACGCAGCATCCAGGGCACTGCCCCACGATGCAGCGAGGCCTGCCGCGGAGCAACTGACGCGCCTCGCCGGCGACGGGGATGGATCGCGGTCCTGGCACTGGGAGGCCCAGGCGACCACCATCGCCGGGATCGAGGAGGCCCTGGCTCGGTTCTGGGCGATGGTCGCGCAGGAGGCGTCCGCCGACGGCTTCTCTCCGGGGCAGACCGCTGACGCGCTCGGGGATCCGCGCCTGGCCGGCCTGCTGGAGGCGACGGAGGAAGTCCGCGTCCGTACCCGCACGAGCGTCCTCACGCTCGTCGTGGTGGCGACACGGCCGGAGACCGCGACGCGCGCCCTCGCCACGATGAGCGTGCTCGAGGGCCGCCACCCTTCCCGGGTGGTGATCCTGGCGCCGGGCGACCCGGATGGTCCCTCGTCTCTCGATGCGCGGATCAGCCTGACGTGCCACCCACGGCAGGGCAGCATGACCGAGACGTGCGCGGAGCGCATCGTGATCCATGCGGGCGGGGAGCTTGCCCAACACCTGGCAGGCGTGGCGACGCCGCTGCTCATCCACGACCTGCCCGTCGTGGCCTGGTGGCCGGACGACCCACCCATCGGCAGCCGCGCCTTCCGCGAGCTCGTGGAGACGAGCGACCAGGTCCTGCTCGACTCGGGCGCATTCCGCGACGATGGAACGCGCCGCCTGGCCGCGCTGGCGGCGTTGGTGGCGGACGAACGGGTTGCCGCCCGCGACATCGGCTGGATGCGCCTCACGCTCTGGCGCGAGCTCCTCGCCGGCCTCTTCGATCACCCGCTGCTCGGCCCGGAGCTTCCGAGTGTCAAGGCCGTGCGCATCGACGTCGCGCAACCGGGCAGGATCCTGCGCGTGTCGAAGCCACTCCTCTTTGCGGGCTGGCTGGCCAGCATGCTCGGCTGGACCCCGGCCCGACCGCCCACGCTCAAGGAACAGACCGGCAGCCTGATCGGCGCCTGGACCCGCGGCCGCCAGCAGATTCGCCTGGAACTGCGGCCGGTGCACGCCCTCGACGCGCTGAGCCTGCACTCGAGCGGCTCCCTCGTGCGGGTCGAGCTGGAGCTGGGGACCAGCCGCCACCCCATCCGCGCGCGCGTCGTGCGGCAACCCGATCATCTGCTGGCCACAGCCGACTGGAACGGCGCTGAGGTCATCCGGCGCGCCGGGCGCCTCGAGCCGTTCGACGAGGCGCCGTACGTCGCCGAGGTCCTCGACGAGGTGGGACACGACAGGATCTTCGAGCAGGCAGTCCTGGGTGGTGCCAGACTGCTGGCAGGCTGACGCGGGCACACGCCGGCGAAGACCATCGCGCAGCACAGACAGATCCGCACCCCGGAGGGAGCAGCATGGGCGAACCCGAGATCGTGGTGGCACGCGACGCGAGCGACCTTGCGGCCAGGGCCGCCGAGCTGGTCATCGCCACGATCGGGAGCGCCATCGAGCGGCGCGGCCGCGCCGACCTGGCGCTGAGCGGCGGGAGCACGCCGGTCGCGCTGTATCACGCGCTGGCGACCCCGCCCTGGCGGGACCGCGCCGACTGGACGCGCGTCCACCTCTGGCTGGGAGACGAGCGGTTCGTGCCCCTGGACCATCCCGAATCGAACGCGTTCCTGATCGAGCAGACGCTCCTCGGCGCCGGTGCGTTCAGCGACCAGAGCGGAGACGGCACGAAGGGCACGGACGTGCTGGACGAGGACGCGCCGGGCGTCGCCGTTCCGGCGGCGCACATGCACGTCCTGCCGATCCGCGAAGCGATCGCCACGGGACGTGGCCCGGGATGGGTGGCGGAACGCTACGCCGCGGAGCTCGCCGCGGCGCTCCCGGCAGGCGCGAACGGGGCGCCGGCCTTCGACCTGATCCTGCTGGGCGTCGGGCCCGACGGACACACCCTGTCCGTCTTCCCGGACAGCGCGGTGCTCGACGGCGGCGGGCCGATCGTGGCGGCCGTGCCCGCACCGACGCACGTCCGTCCCCACCGACCGCGCATCACGATCGATCCGCGCCTCCTGCATTCCGCGGGGCTCGTGCTGGTGCTCGTGGAAGGCGCGGGCAAGGCGCCGGTGCTGGCGCGCGTGTTCAGCGACCCCGTCGACCCCAAGGCGTGCCCGGCACAACTCGCGCGGCGGGAAGGCGTCGTCTGGATCGTCGATCAGGCGGCCGCGGCCGGGCTTCCCGCGGGGGCCATGCCTGCCGCGACCGCGTCCGCAGGGGTCGCGCCCGCCACCGTCTGAGCGCACGTCCGCGTTGTCGCCGCGTGAGCCGCGGGGACGCTTGAGCCCGCAAGGTCTGGGCAGGCTCAGCGCGTTCTTCGCAGCGACGCTCTTCGGGACGTCGTGGGTCGCCACGCGGTTCGCACTGGCAAGCTACGACCCGACGGCCGCGGCGGCGTGGCGCGGCCTGGGCGCCACGGTCCTGCTCGGGATCGCCCTCGCGGCCGGTCTGGGCGGCGACTGGGGCGGCTGGCGCGCGCTGTCCCGAAGCCAGCTCTGGCGCATTGCGGCCCTCGGGCTGCTGGGCGGCCTGCTCTTCGTGCTCGGGATGAACGAGGCCATCGCCCGAACGGGCGCCACGGTGGCCGCCTTCGTGGCAGGCGTCTATCCGGTGCTCGCGGCCGCCGGCGCGCCGCTCGTCCTGGGCGAGCGCCTGCGGCCGAGCGCCGTCGCAGGACTCGTGCTGGCCTTCGGGGGCGTCCTGCTGCTCGCCGGCCTCGACCTGACCGCGACCCGGCTGGACGGTCTGGCCATGGGACTCGGTGCGGCGCTCGCGTTCGCAGCCTATCTCCTGCTCACGAGGCGCTGGGCCGGACCCTGGTCGCTCCCGACACCGCTCATCTCGGGCTCGGTCTTCGCCGTCATGGGGAGCGGAGCCCTTCTCCTCGCGATCCTCACGGACCCCGCCGGGCTGGTTCCGCGCAACGTGACGCCCAGCGCGTTGATCGGCCTTGCCTGGATCGCGGCCATCAGCGGCGCCACGGCACAGCTCCTGCTCATCGCGAGCGTGCGGCGCATTCCCGCCCAGGAGTCGTCTGCGTATCTGCTGCTCAACCCGCTCACCGCAGCCGTGCTCGCCGCGATCCTCCTCGGGGAGCGATTGCTGCCGCTGCAGCTCCTGGGCGCGGCGGCGGTGCTCGCGGGGATCGCGCTCGCCACGATCGCGGGGGCGCGGGATGCGCGCGGCCGGGCCAGCGTCGAGGCGCACGAGCCGGCGGGGTAGCCGCGTGCGCCGTTCGGCACACCGTCCCGCGTGGAGCCGCGTGCGCCGTTCGGCACACCGTCCCGCG
>JBJKRK010000138.1:0-6212 GCA_046704705.1 Candidatus Limnocylindrales bacterium
GAGCAGGGCATCCTGCTCACCCCCTACACAGACGACCTCGAGGCCGAGCTCGCCGCCACCCGTCGAGCGGCCAAACGGTACCGGGCGGCGCTCCACGAACTCGCCCGGTGACGCGCCCCGAGCCGCACTGGCTCGGCCGCCTCGCCGTCGACGAGGCCCACTTCCGACAGATCCGCGAGCATGGCGGCACCCATGGTCTGCGCGACGAGGCTGCCCTGGAGGCTGCGCTGGCGCGACCCCGGCAGCGCCTGCGCTATCAGCCGGAAGCCACCCTTGCCGGGCTCGCCGCCGCCTACGCCTTTGGCCTCGCCCGGAATCATCCGTACGTGGATGGCAACAAGCGCATCGCCCTCGTGGTGATGGTCGCCTTCCTGGAGCGCAACGGCATCGAGATGACGGCGACGGTCGTAGACGTGGTGGCGGTGATGCTGGCGCTCGTCTCCGGCGAACTGACCGAGCCCGAGCTCGCCGCCTGGATCGACGCGCATTCGCAGACCCCGTAGCTGCGAGGCCTGTCGGTTTGTCGGGTCGAGCCCTCTCGCCCCGACCACACCGGAAATCACCGCACCTCCCTTCATCGCCCGGTCTCGCGCCGCAGGCAGACGTCCCGTTCCTGCCGCCGGCACGCCGCCCCTTACCCGATGTGAACGCCGGTGTCCCTGCGCAATGCCGCTGGGTGAAGTCCGCCTCAGGCTGAATCGCTGACGACGAAGCCGTTGGCGGGTAACCCTTTGGGCCGCCGCGGTCAAGCTCGCGCGTCGGATTTGGCGGCGAGAGATTCCGGGAAACCGCCGTGGCGCCGCAAGATGACCACGACGCTGAGGAGGCACAGCGCGAGCGAGGCGACGAGGAACAACCACAGCGCCGCGCTCCCGACGATCGCCTCCGCGTGCCACAGGTCGCCCCTGAACCCGCCCATGAAGCCGACCGTCTCGCAGACGAGGTCGAAGGTGGGCCGCAGGCACAGGAGCATGAACAGAAGCCCGACGACAGGGGCGCTCCCGGACACGCGGGGCCGCACGTCCGTGAGGCCCGCAGCCACGCAGGCGACGTCGACCGCGTACGGGGCGCCGCCCATGGTCAGCTGCTGCCAGGGCTGGTCGAGCCCGGCGGTCGTCACCCAGGCGACCGCCAACGTGCCCTCCCAGAAGCTCGGGATCAGCTTGACGTCGAGTACCCTTCCGCCGGCCAGCACGGCCGCGGCGGCATGACTCAGCTCGTGGATCGGCGCGTACGTCAGGTACCACGCCAGGGGGACGACGAGCAGGCACGCCGTCACGGTGCGCAGACGCCACTGCCCGTGAAGGTACAGCGCGATCAGAGGGGTGACGATGGTGAGGAGGATCTCGAAGATGGTCAGTAACACGACCGTCCCAACATCGGTAGACCGTGGTCGGTCTTGAGCAGGAGCCTGTGCGACGCGATTGAATGAACCGCGCAGCGCACGCATGCCCAGCGCAGGAGATTGATCCGAGGGTTGGCGAGAGGGTCAGCGCCGGCGACGCTGACCCTCTCCACCATGGTGCGCTTCTAGGCTGCAGACCCCGACGCGGCGGCCCGCCACCTCGACCTTTCACCGGCAGACTTGGCAGCAATCGCGGTCGGATTGAAACCCTTGGCGATCAGCCAGACGGCCATGGCCATCTCCTGCAAAGCGAGCGGGGCCACGAGAATGCCGAGCGAGAGCCCGAACATGCCCCCGAGTGGCGGCACGATGCCGAGCGCGGCCCCCATGAGCCCCCAGATCGACAGCCACCGAGGCACGAGCCGCGACTGGTAGAGCACGACGTAGAACATCAGCGCACCGAGAACGAACGTGATGGCGCCCTGATCCCAGATCACAGGCAAGGTTGCGTGCACGAAGTTCGCGAACTGCCCCGCATCCGCCTCCTTGCTGAGCGCGATCAGCAGCAGCCATCCGAAGGCGCCGACGACGTAGATGACCGTCTCGAGCCCGCCGCGGAAGACGACGTATCCCATGGCCAGTGTTTCGTTGTACCGCCTGCCGATCGGCCAGAACACGACCGGGACCATAGCGAGCGCGAAGCCCGCCAGCAGGACGAGCACGGCTCCGATCGCCAGCTGGTTCGGCTGCGCGGCGATCTGGTCCAGGAAGGCGGGGCCTGACAGGACCCCGTCCGTGACGAAGACGCTGAGGACCAGGGCAACCGTTCCGATGATGTACAGCACGCCGATCCAGACGGCCGCCTTCCGATCCGCGCTCCTGCCACTCTCTGCCGCGCCTGCGGCGATCTTTCGGTTCGTGTCCATTCCCTTCACTTCTCTCCTTTCGTTGGTGGCCTCGCAGGCCCATCTACATGCCTGACGAGGACGACGAGATGCTCGGTGGTTCGGTAGGGTCCCTATGCGGGTCGGGGCGACAGGATGACGACCGCGGTCTCTCGTGACCGACGCGCGGCGAACGCATCCAGATCCTTGTCATATGTGGCCCATCGCCCCCACAGGCGCGGCCGCTCGTCCTTGTCGGCTGCATGGGCGTGGACGGGGCGCGACCCATCGGGCAAGTCGACGATGACGTCGGGCTGGGCCTGCAGGTTGAGCCACCAGGCGGGCTCTGGATCGGCCCAGCCGTTCATGGCCATGGTGACGAGGTCGGGCCCGTCCTCGAAGTAGCCGAGGATGACCGATCGCTCGTCGCCGGTGCGGCGCCCGACCGTCCGCAGACGCAGCATGCCCCACTGCGTGGCGGTCGCCCTGCGGAGGCCGAGCCGCCCGCCGGTGACCGAGTAGACGGCCCGCTGCACCGCCCAGAACGTGCGGATGAACCAGCGCGGCGGTAGGGACGGGGACGGCTTCGACGGTTCGGACATCGTGTGCTCCATATCCTCGTGGGGACGGTTGACCACGGCCGTCATGCCTGCTCCTCGATTAGAGGCACCGTTCGCCCCGACCCGATTCGGGTGACGGAGATCAGCGGCACGCCGAGATCGCGAACCCGCCGCAGCACGCCGTGCAGCGCGGCTTGGTCGAGTGGACCGGCCAGGAGCGTGTCCCCGTCGTCCTCGAGCGTGACGCGGAGGCCCGCGAACCAGTCGGACCACCCGGGTCCGAGGTGGCCCCTGACCCGGATCTCATAGGTCGCCGTGCGACCCGTCTCCAGGCTGGGCTCGATCTCGTCGGACATTGCGTTCCTGCCTCGATGCCTGTGTGGGCGGTGCTTGAGCGACTGAGTGAGGCCAGCATCGGGCGACGGCTTCCGGGTGTCATACCTCCGGGGAGGTATTCGAAGGGGTATTCGTGCGGCCATTGAGGCCTGCTTGACATGCAGACGCACGGTGGAGTGAGCCAGCCCACGACCTACCATCTGGTGGTGGCAATGCCGATCCTGGCGACCAAGCTGTACGTCCCGCCGCGCCGGTCCCGGGTGGTCCTGCGCCCCCGCCTCGACGAGCGGCTCAACGAGGGGCTCGGGCGCCGGCTGACGCTCGTCTCGGCGCCGGCGGGCTTCGGCAAGACCACTCTGATCGCGGAATGGGTGGCGGGGTGCGCGCTGCCGGTCGCATGGCTTTCGCTGGACGAGGGCGACAGCGATCCGGGCCGGTTCCTGACCTACCTGGTCGCGGCGCTGCGGAACGTCGCGCCCGGCGCCGGCGAGAGCGTGCTGGCCATGCTCGAGTCGCCGCAGCCACCGCCCGTCGAGTCCACCCTGACGCCGCTCCTCAACGAGCTCGCCACCGCCTCGACCGGTTTCGTGCTGGTGCTGGACGACTACCACCTCGTGGAGGCGAAGCCGGTCGATGACGCCGTGGCCTTCCTCGTCGAGCACCTTCCGCCGCAGATGCACGTGGTCATGGCCACCCGCGAGGATCCGGCATTGCCGCTCGCCCGGTTGCGCGCCAGGGCCGAGCTCAGCGAAGTACGCGCCTCGGATCTGCGTTTCACCCCCGAGGAGAGCGCCGCGTTCCTGAACCAGGTCATGGAGCTCGGTCTGTCGACGGCGGACGTCGACGCCCTCGAGACTTCAACCGAAGGCTGGATCGCCGGCCTGCAGCTCGCCGCCATCTCGCTCCAGGGACGCGACGATGCAGCCGCATTCATCCGGTCGTTCTCGGGCGGCCACCGGTTCGTGCTCGACTACCTGGTCGAGGAGGTCCTTGGGCGGCAACCGCCCGCGATCGGCGACTTCCTGCTCCGCACCTCCATCCTCGATCGACTGTGCGGGCCCCTGTGCGACGCCGTGACCCTGGATCCCTCCACGCCGGGTCAACAGACGCTGGAGCATCTCGAGCGGGCGAACCTGTTCGTCGTCCCCCTGGATGGCGAGCGTCGCTGGTATCGCTACCACCACCTCTTCGGGGACCTGCTTCGGCAGCGGCTTGGGCAGTCCGAACCCGATGCGGTCGTGGACGAGTTCCACGGCCGGGCGAGCCGGTGGTGCGAGGACAACGGCTTCGACCTCGAGGCCTTCCGACACGCCGCGGCCGGCCACGACATCGAACGTGCGGAACGCCTGGCCAAGGGCATGGGCCCGTCGCTGCAGATCAGCGCTGCCTATGCGGCGCTCGGCGCCTGGATCTCGTCGCTGCCTGCGGAAGCCCTGGACGCCCGGCCCTCCCTGCGCATCACGTACGCGCAGGCGCTGCTCGCAAGCGGCCGGATGGTGGACTTCGAGGGGATGCTCGATGCCGCGGAGGCCACGCTGCAAACGCGGGCGAACGACGAACCGACTCGCGACCTGATGGGCCAGGTCGCCGCCCTTCGGGCGGTGCTGGCGTTCCTCGAGCACCGGGCGGACGACATGGTCGTCGAGTCCAGGCGCGCATTGAACCTTCTCCGCTCCGACAACGTGAGTCGCGCGTTCTTCGTCGGCTGGGCGGCGGGCTATGCCCAGGAGGTCCGCGGCGATCGGGCGGCCGCCAGGAAGACGTACGGCACGGTCCTCTCGATGAGCCGGGCGACGGGCTACCGGTTCGGTGAGATGGCGGCCTCGATCGGGCTTGCGGGGGTACAGGAGAGCGACAACGAACTCAGGCTGGCCGCCGAGACGTACGAGGACACGATCCGGCTGGCGGCTGATCTGCCTTTCCTCTGGATCTCCGACGCCCACCTTGGCCTGGGCCGCATCCTCTACGAGTGGAACGACCTGGATGCGGCCTGGGAGCGGGGCCAGAAGAGCTTTGAGCTTGCCCGTCAGCTGGAGAGCACCGATCGACCGGTGGCCTGCCAGGTGCTGCTCGCGCACGTCAAGCTGGCTCAGGGCGATCTCGCCGAAGCGACCCGCATCCTGACCGAGGCCGAACGTTCGGTGCGGGAGCACGACTTCGTACACGAGGCACCGAAGGTGGCGGCCGCCCGGGCGATGCTCCGTCTCCGCGGAGGCGACGTGGACGGGGCGGCGCGGCTCGCTGAGGAGTTCGACTTGCCGCTGACCCGGGCTCGAGTGTGTCTGGCGCGCGGTGACCCGGAGGGCGCGTTGACCGCGCTCGAGTCCTATCGCCATCAGGCCGAGTCGCGCGGCGGGCTGGACGAACGGCTTAGGGCTCTCGTTCTCCAGGCGCTCGCCCATCGCGCTGCGGCCGAGACGGGCGGGGCATTGTCGATACTCGGCGTGGCGCTGGAGATCGGCGAGCCCGAGGGCTTCGTTCGGCTATTCGTCGACGAAGGGCCGCCGATGGCGCGCCTGTTGCGAGAGGCTGCGGCCGCGGGGCTGTATGGCGAGTACTGCCTCCGGCTGCTGGGCGCCTTCCCGACGGATGCGACCGGCGCCGGACCGGGCGCCCTGGCTCCGCGTGGGGGTCGGCCGGCTGGGGCCTCCGGCCTCGTGGAACCGTTGAGCAAACGGGAGCTGGAGCTGCTCGAGCTCCTCGCCGAGGGGCTGTCCAACCAAGCCATCGCGGAACGGCTGTTCCTCTCGCCGCACACCGTCAAGACCCACGTGCGCAACATCTACTCGAAGCTGGACGTGAGCAGCCGCACCCAGGCGGTCGCACGGGCAAGAATGCTCGGCATCCTGTCGACCCAGTAGGCGATCGCGGCCTTCTGCTCGGTGGTGAGGCCTGAGCGCGCGGAAGCGTCGCCCGAGAGGCGTGCGTCGGATCCTGCCACGTCTTGGTAAGATCACCAGGAAATGCGAAACGTGGTGGATCGGACCAGGCTTGACCGGCAGGGACGTCTCGTCATCCCCGCCCGGGTGCGGGCTGCTGCAGGGCTGACGTCTGGGAGCCCACTCGCGGTGCGCGCGAGTCACGGCC
>JBJKRK010000139.1:0-2957 GCA_046704705.1 Candidatus Limnocylindrales bacterium
TCATCTAGCGTCACCTCCCTTTTCACTGAGTCACTGCCCTGTTCCGCAGTGCTCCGCTAAGGTTGGCTCCGCTCAACTACTTGTACCGAGATGAAAAAGTCCTCCGCTCGCCTTCGCTTCACGAGGGAGGGGGTCACGTCTGTTGTCCGTTCGGTTGCTGGGTCGGTTCTCTAAGTCGAAGTCATTCCCGTTGCTACCGCGCGCCGTCGCGCCGGCTCCCCACCACCCCATCCTCCCCTACTTGTCGCCGTATTCCACCCACCGGTTCGTCGCGTCCAACACCGCCAACACCGCCGCGGTCTCCGGACTCTCCTTCACTTCCGCCGTCCCGGTCAGCAAAACCGTGTCCCGCTCGAACCGCGCCGTGACGCCCACAAATACGAACGCGTGCTCAAAGGCGCTGAACTCCTTACATCCCTCCAGCCCCAAGATCCCCGCGGCCTCCGTCTCCGACCGCATGATCGCCTCCACGGTCGCCCGAGCCGCCAACTCCACCCGCAGACGCTGGCTCTCCAGACCTTCGGCTTCGCCCACGTAGGACGAATCACCCTTCCGTAGCGTCACGCGACAGGCAACCCCCTGGCTCCGAGACCGCCGCACCTCGATGTCCTCGAAATACAGCCGCCGCCGCCGGAAGTCCGCCGCCAGCTCCGCCTCGCGCACCCGCGGCACCTCCCCACTCGTCCGAGGCCCCGTGTCCCGCGTCGTCGCCACCGAGATCTTCTTGTGACTGACCCGCATCCCGAGATGCGCCATCAGCGCGCTCTCGACGTTCCGAACCGTCGCCTTGGGCGGCACCGAGTCCGAGGTCAACAGGTGAATCTCGTCGACGTTGCCATTGGCGCCGGCCACGATCCGCACCGAGATCACTCCGGGCAGCGTTGCCAGCAACTCCTCCGCCCGCGAGATGGGAAGTACGCTCCCCGCGATCGGGGAGCCGGACGATGACCCAGACGAGTTGGCGGGCACGGACAACAGTTGCTCCGGCTTGCGAGAGGGGATCGATGTAATGGGGACGCCTATCGGTGAGTGAATCTTCTACCAGATTTCGTGCGGCCGGCGTCGATCCGCGTAACAGGCAGGCAACGCCAATATTGGGACGATCACCCGCTACTGCAAGTCATCCATCTCGGGCAGTTTGTACTCCTTGATCTTCCGGTACAGCGTGCGCTCGCCAATCCCGAGCATCTCTGCCGCCTTTCGACGATTCCCCCGCGTCTCGCGCAGCGCCGCCTCTATCACCCGACGCTCCACCTCCGACATCTTCGTCCCCGCCGGGATGACCACCTCGTTCGGCGGCGGCTCCATCCCCCGCGGCTCGATCGCCGCCACGGTTGGCCCCCTCCCGTAACCTTGGGGCATTCCCCCCATTTCCCCCAGCCACCCCGGCCCCACCATGGTGCTCCCACGCTCGGCGTCCAGTCGGTGACGCAGCTCCTCCACCTGAAGCTTGAGCTCCAATAGGCTCCGCACGATGAACTCCAGTTCCTGCCCTCCCGCCCCGCCGTCCGTTGCCCTCAAAGAGGGCATCCGCACCGGCAGCAGCCGGGCCGTGCCCCCCTCCCGGATCTGCCGCGGCAGGTCCTCCGGCTCCAGCTCCCGGCCCGGCGCCAGCACCACCATGCTGTCCACCAGGTTCTTCAGCTCGCGCACGTTCCCCGGCCAGGGATAGTCCACCAGGAGCTGCATCGCCTCGGCCGAGATCCCCAGAAACTCCCGGCCGTGCTCCGCCGTGTACTGCCGGATGAAGTGCCGCACGAGGAACGGGATGTCCGTCTTCCGCGCCCGCAGCGGCGGCAGATAGATCCCCAGCACGCTCAGCCGGTAGAACAGGTCGGCCCGGAAGCTCCCCTCCTCCACCTGCTCGCGCAGCGGCCGGTTCGTCGCCGCGATCACCCGCACGTTGACGCGGATGGGCTGCGACGCCCCCAGGCGCATCACCTCGCGGTCCTCCAACACGCGCAGGAGCTTGACCTGCGTGGCCGGCGGAATGTCGCCGATCTCGTCCAGGAAGAGCGTCCCCTCGTCGGCCAGCTCGAACCGCCCCAGCCGGCGCTCCGCCGCCCCCGTGAACGCCCCCTTCTCGTGCCCGAACAGCTCGCTCTCCAGCAGCGTCTCGGGGAGCGCCCCGACGTTCACGGCGATGAACGGCTTGTTCTTGCGGGGGCCCAACCGGTGCAGCGCCCGCGCCACCAGCTCCTTTCCCGTGCCGCTCTCCCCCTCGATGAGCACGGTGCTCGTCACGGGCGCCATCTGCTCGACCTTCACCAGCACCTCGCGCAGCGCCTCGCTCTCGCCGATCAGCCCGGTCTCGTGCTGCAGCCGCCGGCGCTCGAGCACGCGCTTCACCCCGCTCACGACGTCGGCCACGTCCACCGGCTTGCGGTAGATCTCGATGAACCCGGTGGCGCGCAGGCGGTCGAGCTGCGACAGGTCGCTGATGCTCGTCAGCCCGATGCTCCCGATCCCGGCCCAGAGCTGGTCGCGCACCACGGCCAGCGTCTGGGGATCGTTCAGGTCCCCGCTGAACACGATCACGTCGGGCGGATCCCGGCGCAGCGCCGAGCGCATGTCGTCGAGCGGGGAGACGACGGCGGTCTTGATCCCGTCGGCCTCCAGCTCGGCGTTGATGCGCACCGCCGGCTCCACGTCGTTGAGCGTGATCAGGACGGTCATGCCCGGGCCTCCCCCGAATGCTCGGTGGCCGCGCCGCGCAGGATGGCCACGGCGTGGTCCACGATCGGCTCCAGCGCGGCGAGCCCGTCTTTCACCCCGCCGGTCGAGCCGGGCAGGTTGACGACGAGCGTCCGCCCGCGGGTCCCGGCCAGCCCCCGCGACAGCGCGGCGCGGGGGAAGCGGGCCACGCTCGACCCGCGGATCAACTCGGCGATCCCCGGCGCCTCGCGCTCGAGCACGACGCGGGTGGCTTCGGGCGTCACGTCGCGCGGCGCGAGCCC
>JBJKRK010000140.1:0-13079 GCA_046704705.1 Candidatus Limnocylindrales bacterium
CCTCTGGCCGTTGCGGCGACGCACCCAACCCGCCGTCGGGGCCGCCCCGCACGATCTCCAGGCGCGTGCGCGCGCCCTCCAGGTTGATGCGCACACCCCGGGCATTCCCGCGCACCCCGTGGACCAGGCCGGCCGCCAGCTTGATCAGCCCCTGGTACAGGCTGCGCTCGAGCGTGCTGCGCGCGCCCATCCAGGCCGGCTCGAGCACCTCGTGCGCCTCGAAGAAGTCGCCCCGCTCGAACGCGCGCAGGCCGCACTCCAGGGCCCTGCGGCGGCTGGCGGCCGGCATCGGCCGGTACGCCTTGGCCCGGCCCCACGGGTCGACGAGCGTGCGCCCGCGCCCATCCGTCGACCAGGTGCGGAGGGACGGCGGGGTTGGCCGATCCGTCACTCGCTCGCCCAGGCCCAGAAGCGCCCGTCGCGCCGCTCGAGCTCCAGGGGCAGGCCGAAGCAGCGGGAGAGCCAGGTGGCGGTGAGCGTCTCACCGATGGGACCGGCGGCGAGGATGCGCCCCTCCCGCAGCAGCAGCGCGTGGCTGAAGCCGCGCGGGACCTCTTCAACGTGGTGGGTCACGAACACGATCGCGGGCGTCGCGGCATCGGCGGCCAGCGCAGCGAGCTGCCCGAGCATGCGCTCGCGCGCGGTCAGGTCGAGGCCGGCCGTGGGCTCGTCGAGCAGCAGCAGGTCGGGGCCGCCCGCGAGTGCGCGCGCGATCTGGACCCGCTGGCGCTCGCCCTCCGAGAGTGACCCGATGGGTCGCTCGGCCAGCGGGCCGCAGCCCATCCGCTCGAGGAGCCCCCGCGCCCGCTCCCAGTCGTCCGCCGTGTACGTGTCCCACCAGGGGTCGAGCGCCGCGTAGCGCGCCGTGACCACCGTCTCCAGCGCCGTCAGCTCCGGGTGCATGAGCCGGGCCAACGCCGCGCTGGCATACCCCAGGCGACGGCGCAGCGTACGCACGTCGCATCTCCCGAGCTCCTCGCCGAGCAACCGCAGCGAGCCCCGCGTCGGCCAGAGGTAGGCGCTGACGAGCTGCAGGAGCGATGTCTTCCCGGATCCGTTGGGTCCCAGGATCACCCAGCGCTCGCCGCGGCGGATCGTCCAGTCGATCCCCGCCAGGATCACGCGACCGTCGCGCGTGAGGCTCACGTCGTCGAGCACCGCCACCTCGCACATGCCGTGAATGGTGCCGCATCGCGGGGACCTGCGCCGTTGCTGCGCTGGGGGCTGCCCTCCTGGTGAGGCAAGTGCGGTTGCCGTCTCGGTTCCATCGGCACCGGGCGCGTGGATCGCAGTCTGGCTGGCGGGCGTCCGGACGCACCGACGGCTCGCGCTCCGGCGCTGGGCTGAAGCGTGCCGGCGTCGGTCAGGGGCGTCTCACCGCGCGGAAAAAGAGGAAGTTCGGGATGCGCGACCAGCGCGCTTCGGCGGGCGTGCGAGGCGCTTGTCCCTCGATCGCCGCGGGCTCGCGCAGCGCCTGGATGAGGAGGCCGGCCTGCTCGAACGCCGCGAAGTGCGCCTCGAGCGGGTACGCCCAGCCGCGGAACGCCATCGTCACGCCATTGCGTTCAACGTCCGCCGCGAAGCGGCGCGTTGCCAGGTACGACCCCGAGATCACGAACGGCGCGTCCGCCTCGTTGCCCTGGAAGGCGCCGGCATCGGCGAGCGGATGCGTGACACAGGCGCAGAACTCACCGGCAGGCCGCAGCACGCGCGCGATCTCACGCACGACTCCCGGCATGTCGTCCATGTCCATGAGCGAGTTGTAGGCGACCACGAGGGGGAAACGCGCATCCGGGAAGGGCAGCCGTGCCGCGTCCGCCACGAGGTACGTCCCAGCCGGGTCCGCCTCGCGCGCCGCTTCGATGAGCGTGTGGGCCGCGTCCACGCCGACCGGATCGTAGCCCGCAGCGCGCAGATCCCGGCACAGCCGGCCCTCACCGCAGCCGACCTCGAGAACCGGTCCCTCGGAGGGGCGCAGGAACGTCAGAAAGCGCGGCGCATAGGCAGGGTACGCGTCCGGTTCGGCGCCGCGCGTCCAGGCCACCCAGTTCCGCGCCTGGTCCTCCCAGTGCTCACGATCGCTCCCGCCGCCGTCCGCTCGTACGCCGTTCGCCATGACCGGACTATCGGTGCACGCCGTCGCGTTCGTCAATCAGCGACGGGCGTGGGGTGGTGTCCTCGCCACCCGGGCGTCCGACTGGAATCGAGGTCGCAACCGCACTTGCCTCACAGAGTTGCTCCCGCGTTTGACAGATTCGGCCGAGCGCCCCATCCTTGAGGGCAGATCTTCTCGCTGCGCCCGGCGGCGGGTACGAGCGCCGGCTCATCCAACATCCGAGCCCCCGCTCCCCGCGCCGCGCCGAGGACCAGTGACGGTCCCAGGCCGCGATCTCGGCCGCTGACGGACCGCAAGATGATCCCGCCGCGCCGCATCCGGCCAGCGGCGGGACGGTAGCAGGTGACATGAACCAGCTTTCTCATAGCCTCGCAGCCGGTACCCGGCGCAGGCTCTACCGGCAGACTCGGCCGGCCGTCGATCCGCGCCTCTTCTGCGGCACGAACGGGTGCGCCAGCATCCTCGACTACGATCCCCACACCGGAATCGGCACCTGCCGGATCTGCGGCTTCAGGCGCAGGATCCGCCGGGGCGTCCACTAGCACCGGGAGCCAGTCCCCGAGCGGACGGCATCCGGCGCCGGCCCGGCGCCGGCTTGGAAGCGATACCATTCGGCGCCGGCCCTCAAGGCGGCCCGGGTTCCGTCTGGCATGGCCCGACCCACTCCCGACCTCGCCCGTTCGAGGAGGGCCCCCGCCTGAACGGCCCACCCATTGGGGGCCGCCCGGCTCATGCCGCCGAGGCCCTCCGCGACGGAGACTGGGGCCATGAAGAGCGAGGCGTCCCTTCCTGTTTCACGCCCTCCTCGGTACCCGGGCATCCCCGCCATCGTCGATGGATCCGAGGCCATCGCGCATGTAGAGACGCGCCTGAGCGAAGGCGCCTGTGCCTACCCGATCACGCCGTCGACGACGATGGCGGCGGTGTACCAGCAGGCCGTCGCGGAAGGGCGCACCAACCTGTGGGGCACGAAGCTCCGCTTCCTCGAGCCTGAGTCGGAGCACTCGTCCGCGAGCGCGGCCGAGGGCTTCGCGCTTGCCGGTGGAAGGGTCACGAACTTCACCGCCGGACAGGGCCTGATCCTGATGAAGGAGGTCCTGTTCGTCATCAGCGGCAAGCGGCTGCCAGCCGTCTTCCACGTCGGCGCCCGCGCGCTCACCAGCCAGTCGCTGAACATCCACGCCGGCCACGACGATGTGATGGGTGTCGCCGACACCGGCTGGGGCATCCTGTTCGCGCGCAACGCCCAGGAAGCCGCCGACCTGACCGCCATCGCGCGCCGCGTGGCCGAGGCCGGCGAGACCCCCTTCCTGGTCGTCCAGGACGGCTTCCTCACCACGCACACCATGGAGAACGTGCGACTGCCCGAGGACGAGCTGCTGCGCGAGTTCGTGGGCGATCCGCGCACCAGGCTGCGCGACATGCTCGACCCGTCCGAGGGGCTGATGACCGGGACGGTGCAGAACCAGGACAGCTACATGAAGGGCCGCATCGCGCAGCGCGCCTTCTATGACCGGTTGCCCGCGCTGCTCGCCGACGCGATGGAGCAGTGGACGGAGCTGACCGGTCGTCGCTACGAGGCGGCGCTGCCCTACCGCTGCGATGATGCGGAAACCATCCTGGTCGCCATGGGGACCATGGCCGACACCACGCTTGCCGTCGTCGACTACCTGCGCGGCCAGGGTCGCCGGGTCGGTTCCCTCACGGTGACGAGCTTCCGGCCGTTCCCGGCTGAGCGGATCGCCGCGACGCTGCGCAACGCGCGGGCGGTGGCGGTCGTCGAACGCACCGATGAGCCTGCCTCGGCCGACAACCCGCTGACGCGGGAGATCAAGGCCGCGCTGGCTGACGCTGCGGTCGACGGCGCACCTCTTCCCCGCGTGGTCTCGGCCTCGGCGGGCCTGGGGTCGCGGGACGTCTCCGCGTCCGACCTCGTGGCGGTGTATGACTGGCTGGACGACGAGGCCGCCCTTCGCGCCCGCAAGCACGTGGCGCTGGGGATCCGTCACCCGCTGGCCCTGCCACCGGTCCCCGTGGAGCTCAGGCCGGAGGGGGCGTACAGCCTCCGCGGCCACTCCATCGGCGGCTTCGGCTCTGTCACCACGAACAAACTCGTCGCGACCCTGGTGGGCGAGCTGTTCGACAGGTACGTCCAGGCGTACCCGCGTTACGGCTCGGAGAAGAAGGGCCTGCCCACCACGTACTTCCTGACGATCGCCAACCAGCCGATCCGCCAGCACGCGGAGCTGGCGAGCGTGGAGTTCGTGCCGCTCTACGATGTCGTGGCGTTCGACCAGGGCAATCCGCTGGCGGGCCTGGTCGACGGGGGCACGGTCTTCCTGCAGACCACGCTCACCGAGCCGGAGGCGATCTGGGCCTCCGTGCCGGCCGAAGCGCGCGCCGAGATGCTCGCGCGCCACATCCGCCTGACCGCGCTCGACACCGCCACGCTCGCACGCACGCACGCGCCGCGACCTGACCTCGAGGTGCGGATGCAGGGCGTGGCGCAGGTCGGCGTCTTCCTCCGTGTCTCGCCGTTCGCCGAGCGGGCGGGACTGGGCCGCGAGCAGCTCATGGAGGCCGTCGCGAAACTCCTTCCGCGCTTCTTCGGCAAGCGCGGCGGCAGCGTCGTGGAGGCCAACCTGGCCGTGATCCGGGAGGCCTACGACGGTCTGATCGACGTCACGACGGCGATCCAGGCGGGCGCCAGTCCGGCCAGGGGCGCCGAGGCCGGCGTGGCCCCGGCGGCATCGCGATGAGCCCTGGGTCGGAGCCCACCGTCGGCGCCCTCATGGCCACCCAGCTCGTCACCGTCCGCGAGGACGCACCGCTGCGCACTGCTGCGCTCCTGCTGGACGAGCACCACGTGCACGGTCTGCCCGTGGTCGATGCCGAGGGCGCCCTGGTGGGCGTCATCAGCCAGACCGATCTGATGCGGGCGCGCGCCACGGAGCACCTCTGGTCGAGCTGGCCAGGGCTCCTGGTGCGGCACCTGATGACCCGCGCGGTGGTTACGGCCCGCCGCTCGACAAGCGTGAGCGACGCGGTAGCGATCATGGAGCGCGCACGGATCCACCGGCTGATCGTGGTGGACGACGACGGCGAGCGGCCGATCGGCGTCTTCTCGACCAGCGACGTGATCCATCTACTCGCCGGAGTGTCCCAAGATGCTTGATCAGAAGAAAGCCCCCCGCCCGACGACGTCCCTCGTCAAGGAGGCCGGCGAGGCGATGGAACTCCATACGGCCCGGCTCGATGCGGCCGAGCTGGTCCTGGACGTGCACGCGTACGTCGAGGACTTCAACAGCGGCGTGATCAACGCGTACCGCCGCGGCGTGGCCGACGAAGAACTCCCCGCCGACGCAGGCGTGGCGCGGAGCATCATCCCGCCCGGGACCGCGGCGGCGCGTGACTTCAGCAACCTCGCGCTGCAGATCCCCGAGTTCCTGGCCGAGAAGTGCGTCGGCTGCATGGAGTGCGTGAGCGCCTGCCCGGACACGGCGATCCTCGGCATCGCGCTGCCCGAGGGCCAGGTCGCGGAGGCGATCGACCAGTTCGCCGCCCAGCAGCCGGAGCCCGCGCTGGCGGCGCAGACCGCGAAGACGCATTTCGTCCATACGCAGAAGTACGCCGAAGTGCCGAAGCGGCGAGGACTGGAGCCCGCCTCGTTCGGCATCTTCGTGGACCCCACGAATTGCAAGGGCTGCGCCGAGTGTGTCTCGGTCTGTCACGAGCTGAAGCACGATGCCCTCGTGATGGTCGACAAGGTCTCGGCCGAGCCGTCGGGCGAAAGCACCCTGGGCAGATACCGCCGCGACTTCAGCTTCTTCCGCTCGTTGCCGGTGACGCCCAAGGAATACCGCAACGAGAAGGCGCTGGCGGACCTGATGCTCGGCGAGCACGCCCTCGGCTACGTCGGCGGTGCCGGCTCGTGCGCCGGCTGCGGCGAAGCGAGCGCGATCCGCATGCTGGTCGCCGCGACCCGCCAGCAATACGGCCCAGAGTCGATGGCGATCGTGGCGGCCACGGGCTGCAACACGGTCTACGGGAGCACGTACCCCTTCAACCCGTTCCTCGTGCCCTGGACGAACTCACTGTTCGAGAACGCGCCGGCGGACGCGCTCGGCGTGCGCGAGCACTGGGACCAGGCCGGGCACCAGGCGCGGCGCATCTGGGCGCTCGGGGGCGACGGCGCGATGTACGACATCGGCTTCCAGTCGCTCTCGCGAATGGTCGCCTCGGGCGCGGACGTCAAGGCCATGGTGCTCGACACGCAGGTCTACTCGAACACCGGTGGCCAGGCGTCGACCGCCAGCTACGGCGGGCAAGTGACCAAGCTGAGCTATTACGGCAAGGCCCTGCACGGCCGGCCCGAGCGCCGCAAGGAGCTGGGCCTGATCATGCTGGCCCACCGGGACGTGTACGTCGCCCAGACCACGCCGGCCCACATCAACCACTTCTACCGCGCGGTCATGGAGGCAAACGAGTATCCCGGCCCGGCGGTCGTGATCGTGTACACACCCTGCATGCCGGAGCACGGCATCGCCGACGATGCGGCGACGCGGCAGGCCAAGCTGGCCGTCGAGTCGCGGGCCTTCCCGCTCTTCACCTACGATCCGCGACGTGGGACGACGCTCGCGGAGCGCCTGTCGCTCCAGGGCAACCCGGCGCAGCGTGAGGACTGGGCGAAGTGGCCGGACGGCACGCCCATCGACTTCCTCACCTTCGCGCGAACAGAGGGGCGCTTCTCCCAGCACTTCCGCGATGGCACGCCCAGTGCCGAGATCCAGGCGACTCGCGACGAGCGGCTGGACTTCTGGCACGTGCTTCAGGAGATGGCCGGCCTGCGCTGAACTTCTTCCGGCCGCCGGACCTCGCGGAGGGAGGCCAGGTCCGGCGGCCCCACCTCGGCGCTTCTTCCGAAACTCCCACGAGCAGCCCCACCGACCGCGTCGCTCGACGCGGTCGGTGGGCTTGTTCCGCGGCGCTGTGGTGCTCCGGGCTTGTCCCGCGGCGCCGTGGCGCTCCGGCCGGCGACTGCTACGACGCCGTGGCGACAGGAGGCGAGCTCGTCTCAGCGGCGCTCCCGCCGACCCCGAGGCCCGCGTCGAACGCACGCAGGTCCACCTCCAGCACCTGCGGTCGCTTCTTCCCCACGATCTCGCGGAGCGCGCCACGCACCGCCTCGGCTTCGACCAGCGGGAGCCGGCCGATCAGCGCCCCGAGCGCCACAACGGTCACCAGGGTGTCGTTGCCGGCCTGGCGCGCGAGCGGCGTGCAGGGCACCCGCAGCTCGTCGATGTCGTCCCGACCGGCCATCGCCTCCACGAGCGAGTCGTTCACCACGAGCAGGCCCCCCGGGGCGACGAGCGGACCGTACTTCGCGAGCGACGGCGGGTTCATCACGACGGCCGCGTCGGGTCGATCGACGATCGGCGAGCCGATCGGCTCGTCGCCCACGATCACCGTGCAGGCGGCAGTACCGCCGCGCATCTCCGGCCCGTACGAGGGGATCCAGAGCGTCTCGCGCCCCTCGGTCATCGCGGCGGTCGCGAGCACCTGGCCGGCGAAGAGGAGCCCCTGGCCCCCGAACCCGGCGAAGACAACGGCTTGTTCCACGATCAGCCCTCCGCGGCAGCCGACGACGGCGCGGTCGCCGGACCGCCCTGGGCCGGCCGCGCCGGTCGATTGCGATCGACGAGCACGCCGACCGGGTACGCCTCGGCGACCGTCGTGCGCAGGTACTCGATCGACTCCTGCGCCGCCATGTTCCAGCCGACGGGGCAGTTGGAGAGGACCTCCACGATGGCGAAGCCGGTGCCCGCGAGCTGCACCTCGCAGGCCCGCCGGATCATCGCCTTGGCCCTGCCGATCGAGCCCGGGTCGGCGACCGATCCGCGCGCGGCGTACCGGACGCCGGGCAGCAGGGCGAGCATCTCGGTCATGGGTATCGGGAAGCCTGCAGCAACCGCCTCGCGGCCGCCGGGGCTCGATGTCGTGCGCTGCCCGAGCAACGTCGTGGGCGCCATCTGGCCACCCGTCATGCCGTAGATGCCGTTGTTGACGAAGATCGTCGTGATCCGCTCGCCTCGCGCCGCGGCATGCACGATCTCCGCCGTGCCGATCGCGGCGAGGTCGCCGTCGCCCTGGTAGGTCAGCACGAACGCGTCCGGGCGCACGCGGCGAATGCCGGTCGCGACGGCGGGCGCCCGTCCATGGGGCGCCTCGACAGTGTCGAGCAGCAGGTAGTCGTACAGGAAGACCGAGCAACCGACCGGCGCGACCGCGATCGTGCGGGCGCCGAGCTCCAGCTCCTCCAGAACCTCGGCCAGGATCCGGTGGATCACGCCATGCCCGCAGCCGGGGCAGTAGCTCGTCGAGCGGTCGGCCAGCAGGGCCGGCCGCCGGTAGATCGTCCGCGGCGCCGGTTCGGCGAGGGCGGTCATCGCTCGCCTCCTTTCGCGGTGTGGGTACGCTTCTCCTGCCCGAGGATCTCGTGCCCCACGCCAACGGGCACCCGCATGTCGTGCGGGTCCGCCGAGCGCCAGTCGGGCGTCCACACGTCATCCCCGAAGACGCTCAGCTGGGGCGCTTCTCCAGGGGCCGGCGTGCCGCGATCGGGCGCCTGGCGTGCGCTGCCGGTCGCACCCCAGCGCAGCGTGCCGCCGGTACGCGCGTCGAGCTCGTGGAGCGCGTCCACGACCTCCCTCGGGCTGGGGACCATCCCACCGGTCCGACCGTGGAAGGCGACCGGGCAGTGGCCCGCGACGGCCAGCCGCACGTCTTCCACCATCTGCCCGGCGGAGAGCTCCACGGTGAGCATGCCCCGCACCCTGCCGGCGAGCTCGGCGAGCGGAGCGGAGGGGAACGGCCACAGACTGATCGGACGGAACAGACCGACGCGGACACCCGCCGCGCGCGCCCGCGCGATCGCGGTGCGCGCCACGCGGGCCGCCGTGCCGTACGCCACGATCACCAGGTCCGCATCCTCCAGACGCTCGCCCTCCCAGCGGACCTCCCGCGACTCGATCGCGCGGAACTTCGCCTGAAGGTCCCGGTTGTGTGCCTCCAGGTCGTCCGAGCGCAGGTTCAGCGACTTCAGGACGCGTGGCGGGCGGCCGTCCGCTCCGTCCACCGCCCAGGGCGCCTCGCGCCGCGGCGGCGTCCGGAAGCGCAGCTCGACGGGCTCCATTGCCTGACCCAGAATGCCGTCCGCCAGGATCATCACCGGCGTGCGATAACGCTCCGCCAGCTCGAAGGCGGTGGCAACGATCTCGATCGCCTCTCCGATCGAGGCAGGCGCGAGCACCGGCACACGGTAGTCCCCATGACCGTGCCCCTTGGTCGCCTGGAAATAGTCGCTCTGCGAGGGGCCGATGCTGCCGAGCCCAGGCCCGCCGCGCATGACGTTGATCAGCACTGCCGGGATCTCCGAGCCGGCCATGTAGCTCATTCCCTCGGCCATCAGGCTGATCCCGGGGCTGGATGACGAGACCAGCACACGCGCCCCGGTCGCTCCGGCGCCGAGCGCCATGTTGATCGCGCCGAGCTCGCTCTCGGCCTGCAGGAAGACGCGGCCTTCCTCCGGCATCCGGCGCGCCATCCACTCGAGCAGTTCGGCCTGCGGCGTGATCGGATAGCCGAAATAGGCGTCGCAACCGGCCTGGATCGCGGCCTCCGCGATCGCCTCGTTGCCCTTCATCAGGACGCGCCGCCGGCGCCCTTCCGCGTGCTCGTCGGAGGCGCGCGCGCCCCTGACGCCCCGGGCCGCTCCGGCACCGGATCCGGCGGAAGCAGTGGGTGCACCCATCTCAGCTCCTCCGCGGGGGCGCGTAGACAGTGAACACAGCGTCCGGACAGACACGGGCGCAGAACACGCAGCTCGTGCAGCGCGACGCGTCGAGCAGCCGGACGGGATGGTAGCCCAGGGCATTCACCATGCTCGTGTCGAGTGCCAGAACGTCCTTCGGGCACGCGTGCACGCACAGTTCGCAGCCCTTGCAGCGGTCGCTGGCGATGGCCAGCGGCGACCAGGCGATCGGCGTGCGGTCGGTCGCATGCTGCGGTAGCGCGGAAAGCACCATGACGCAGACAGGCTCCGTGCGGATTACGCAGGTCGAGCGTTGCGCCGGGGCCGGTGCCGGGCAAGGGCCGAATGGCGTTTCGTCGCCGGGCGGTTGAAGGGACGGCATGACTGTCGCGGGCCAGGGCGACGGGCTGAACGGCTCCCGGCTTCGGGACCCGTAACCCTAGATGCGCGCTTCCGCGAGCCGCCAGATTGAGACGGGCGCAGCGCCTCCACGGCGTCGCGCCGGCGGAGTGGAGAGCATGGAACATCCGATGCTGCCCCTGCTCGAGCGCGCGGAGCTGGCGGCCCGCGAGCACCTGCAGACAGCCCGGGCGGAGGCGGACCGACGCCGCGCGGTGGCACACGCGGAGGTGGCCCGGATTGAGGCTGCCTCCGACTCCCGGGCCGCCGAGGCCGCGGACGAGGTGCGGCGCGCCGTGCTGGAGCGTTGCTCCCTCGAGATCGCCGCCGTCGAGCGGGCGCTGGCCGAGCTCGACGAGGCGGCAGGACATCGCCAGTCGGGCCGCTCCTCCCGCCAGCTGGAGCTCGCCGTCGAGCGCATCGTGGCCGCGGTCCTGGGCGAGCAGGAAGGGCAGTGACCGGATGCTCGTCCGGATGCGTCGCGTTGACGTGGTCGCTCCGCGGGCCGCCGCCCCGGAACTCCTCCGGTCACTGCACCGTGCCGGGGTGCTGCACCTCGTGCCCTTCGAGCCCCCGACGGGCATCGATCCGGCCGTGTTCCGCCCGGCGGGGACGCCGGCGGGCGAGGCCGACCTCCGGCAACGGCTGGCCTGGCTGTCCGAGCTCGCCGGTTGGCTTGGCGCCGCGGATCCGCCGGTGACGCTCACCCGGGAGCTCTGGGCCCTGAGCGACGGTGTCCTGGCCGAGGAAGCGACGCGGCTCGAGCCGGTGCGTGCCCGCGCCGGGGCGCTGGCCGCCGAGCTCGCGGCGCTCGAGGGCGACCTCGTTCGCCTCGCTCGCCACCGGGAGCTGATCGGCGCCCTGCAGGCCGTCGTCGGGCGCCTGCCCGACCTGCCGGGCTACGGATCGATCGCCGTCGTCGTGCCGGCGCGCCGCCGCGACATCATCGAGCTGCTGCAGGCGGAACTGGAGGACCTCACCGGCGGTCGCTGCGGGTGGATCACCGCGGAACTCGCCGGGGAGCGCGTCGTGGCGGTGATGGTGTACCCGGGCCGGCTCACGGCCGCCGTCCACGCGATGCTCGGCGGTCGCGACCTGGACGAGCTCGCGCTGCCGGGGACACTCGGGGGCGTGCCGTTCGACGAGCTCGTACCCCGCCTCCTCGACGAGGAGCGCCAGCTCCGCGCCCGGGTCGAGCTCGTGCGCCGTGACCTGGCCGGGATCGCCGCGGAGCACGCGACCCAGGTCGCCGCCCTCCAGCTCGTGGTGCGGGATCGGATCGCCGAGGCCGACGCGCTCCGGCAGACGGGCGCGAGCGATCACCTCATCGTGGTCTCCGGATGGGTACCCGCGAAGCGGCTGCCCGACCTGCGCGCCAGGCTCGCAGAGGAGCTCCAGGGAGCGGTCGTCGTCTCGGAGCGCGCCCTCGATGCGGAAGACCTCGAGCATGCCCCGGTCGCGCTGGACAACCAGCGCCTGATCCGCCCGTTCCAGGTGCTCGCCGCGTTCGTGTCGCTCCCACGCTACGGGTCCCTCGACCCGACGCCCTTCCTCGCCTTCACGTTCCCGCTCTTCGTGGGCTTGATGGTCGGTGATGCGGGGTACGGCCTGCTGCTGCTTGGCCTGCTGCTGTGGGCGCGACGCCGCTGGCGCGACCGGCCGATCATGGACACGATCTGGCCCATCGCGGGCTTGGCGACGGGGACCACGATCGCGTTCGGCGTGCTGTTCGGCGAATGGTTCGGCGATACCGGGCAGGCGTTGCTGGGGCTGCACCCCTTGTGGCTGGACCGTCGCGCCGCGGTGCTGCCCATGCTCGAGCTCACCGTGGGGATCGGGGTCGCGCAGATCGCGCTCGGCCTGGGTCTGGGCATCGTCAACGCGGCGCTGCTGGGCCATCGGCACGCACTGCTCGCGCGCAGCGCGCAGCTGCTCAGCCTCGGCGCCGGGATGGTCGTCCTGGCCTGGCTCGCCCGCCTGGCACCACCGGCGGCGGGATTCGCGGCGGCCGGACTGCTGTGCGTGGGCATCATCGTGATCACCGCGACGCACGGCGTGGCGGGCCCAATCGAGCTCCTGGGCACGGTGGGCAACGTGCTGAGCTACGCGCGGATCATGGCCATCGGGCTCGCCTCGGTGATGCTCGCGGCGGTGGCCAACCGCCTGGGCGGGCTGACCGAGAACCTCCTGCTGGGCCTGTTGATCGCCGGCACCCTGCATGCCCTGAACATCGTGATGGGCTTCTTCGACTCCTCGGTGCAGGGGCTGCGGTTGCACTACGTCGAGTTCTTCTCCAAGTTCGTGGAGCCGGGACAGGTGCGCTACGTCCCGTTCGTTTCCGCGCTCGAAGTGCTCGCCCGGAGGCGCGCCCTCCGGACCACGGGAGGATCGTGAACATGGAAGAAGGGTTGAAGTTCCTGGCCGCGGCGCTCGCGATCGGCATCAGCGCCCTTGGAACGGGCGTGGCCCAGTCGCGCATCGGCTCGGCCGGCGCCGGCACGGTGGCCGAGAAACCGGAGCTGACCGGCACGATCCTCGTCCTGCTGGCGCTGCCCGAGACGATGGTCATTCTGGGCTTCGTGATCGCGGCGCTCATCATGCTGCAGCCGTGAGCGACGGGCCGCCTGCCGTGCTGGCCGTCGAGGGTTCCGGGTCACCCGAACCGCCGATCGCGGCCGACCAGGCGACCGACCAGGCGACCGGAGGGCCAGCCGCGACCGAAGCCGCCGCCGCTGGCCGCCTGCGGGCCGGGGC
>JBJKRK010000141.1:0-5744 GCA_046704705.1 Candidatus Limnocylindrales bacterium
GCCGTTGGGAGTGGCGCCCGGCGCGGCGGCGGCCGCTGCTGAATGCCAGCAGAACGGCGCGGCGGCAGCCGTTGCCGGATGCCAGCGGAACGGCGCACCGCGGCCGCTGCCACGGGCGGCCAGCGTACACTCGTGCCTGCATGAGCCTGGCCGTTCGTCGACCGCGTCTCGTCATCGCGATCCACGACGTGGCGCCGTCCACGCTCCCCAACGTGCGCTGGCTGCTGGCGGCGCTCGACGACCTGGGGGCGCGGCCTCGAGCGCTGCTGGCGATCCCGGACGCCGGAGGGATTGGCGATCTGCGCGTCCACCCGGAGGTGGCCGAGCTGCTTCGCGACGAAGTCCGCATCGGCTCGGAGGTCGTGCAGCATGGCTGGCGGCACCAGGTCGCCGGCAGCCTGCGCGGCCCGCTCTCGCTCCGTCTTCGGGCCCGCGTCTTCGCCGCACGCGATGCCGAGTTCCTCGGCCTCGACGAGGAGGGCATGATCGGCGCGCTCACCCGCGGCAGGACGATCCTCGAAGCCCTCGGCGTGAGCGTCCAGGGGTTCTGTGCGCCCGCCTGGCTGGCGTGCCCGGAACTCACCGGGGTGCTCGGGCGGCTGGGCTATGCGTACGACGTCGGCATGATCCGACTGACAGATACGGCGCGGGGCCGGTCCGTGCTCGTGCCGGCGATGGGCTACATGGGCGCGGGCGGCATGCACGAGGGCCTGGTCGCGCTGGGCGGAGCCGCCTCGCGGGCGACGCTGTGGGGCACGCCGCGGGCCCAGGTCTTCTTCCATCCCCAGGGCGCGCCACGATCCCGCACCTGCGCGCGCCTCCTGCGGTTCCTGGACAGACTGCAACGGGAACGGCAGCTGGCAACGTATCGCGACCTGCTCGATGCCTGAGCCCGATCTGTCGATCGTCGTGCCGGCGCGCGACGAGGAGCGGTTCGTCCACGTGGCGCTCCTCTCGATCGTGAACCAGACCTGGCCGCTCGAGCGGCTGGAGGCGATCGTCGTGGCCAACGCGTGCCGGGACCGGACGGCGGATGTCGTCCGACAGTTCATGGCCGAGCATCCCGAGATCGCCGTCACGCTCCTCGAGGACGAGCGGTCGGGGGTGGCGCGCGCCAAGAACCTGGGCGCGGCACACGCGAGCGGACGGTTGCTGCTCTTCCTGGACGCCGACTCGCGGATGAAGGCAGACCTGGCGAGCGTGGTGATCCAGCGGGCCGAAGCCGGCGAGCGTGCCGCGAGCATCAGGATGATCGCGGACACCGTCGATCCGCTCGACCGCGCGTTCTTCCGGCTCATCGAGTTCGGCAAGCGGCTGTTCGCCATCCGGGCCAACATGCTCTACTGCGTCCGGCAGGACTTCGCGCGGTTCGGTGGGTTCGACGCACGGCTGCAGCAGGCTGAGGATCGCGAGTTCCTCGTCCGGCTGCAGCGTGCCGGGATCAGCGTGGGCCACGTGAGCGAGAGTTGGATCGCCACGTCGCCACGGCGGCTGCACGGCCTGCCCCTGCGACTCGGCATCGCGGCCACCCTGGGGCGCTGGGCGCTCGGCCACGCCGGCATCGGCCGCGACTGGCCGTACTGAACCGCCAGACGCCGGCGGGCGACCCCGGGGCCCGCTCGATCCGCCGGCGCACGGCGCGTTGCTGCCCGCACCGGCGCCCGCGCAGCCGATACGATGCACCCATGACGGAGACTGCCGACGCGATCATCGTGGGAGCCGGAGTGCAGGGCGCGAGCCTGGCCTATCACCTGGCCGAGCGAGGCCTGCACGTCGTGGTGCTGGAGGCCGGAAGCGTGGCCGGTGGAGCCACGGGTCGATCGAGCGGGCTCGTGCGCCTCCACTACGACCTGGAACCCGAGGCACGCCTGGCCTGGGCGTCGTTCCCCTGGTTCCGCGAGTGGGACCGACGGGTGGGCGGTGACTGCGGCTTCGTCCGCACCGGCTTCCTGCAGCTCATGCCGCGGGAAGACGACGGCCGCATGCGCGAGAACGTCGCCATGCAGCAACGCGTCGGGATTCCGACGCTGCTCGTGGCGGCGGGCGACGTGCGCCGTCTCGCGCCCGACCTGGCGACCGACGACTTCGATGTCGCGGCCTATGAGCCCGAGTCGGGCTACGCGGACCCCACGGCCACCGCCGCCGGTTTCATGGGCGCTGCCCGACGCCAGGGGGCCAGCCTCGTCCAGGGCTGCCGCGTCACGTCCCTGAGCACTGCGGGCGGGCACGTCAGCGGCGTGGAGACCACGCGCGGCGCGTACTCCGCCCCGATCGTCGTCGACGCGGCGGGGGCGTGGGCGGCCGAAGTGGGTCGTCTTGCCGGGCTGGAGCTTCCCATCCGCGTGTGGCGCCACGACGTCGCGTTCGTGCGCCGCCCCCAGCGCCTGGCTCCCGGCCTGCCCACCGTCATCGACGATGCCAACGCGATGTACTTCCGACCGGAGGGACGCGAGCTCGTGCTCGTGGCGCTGGAGGACGGCAACGACATGGACTCCTCGCCGGACCGGGAGACCGAGAGCGTGGCGCCCGGTTTCGTCGAGCGCGCGGTCGATCGGATCTGCAGGCGCATTCCCGGCATGCTCGAGGGCGAGCTGCACAGCACGCACAGCGGCCAGGACGGCATCACGCCGGACCAGCGCCCGATTCTCGGCCCAGCCGGGCCGGCGGGGTTCTTCCTCGACTGCGGGTTCAGCGGCACCGGGTTCAAGACCGCGCCGGCGGTCGGGGCCAACCTGGCGGAGCTGATCGTCGACGGGCGGTCGTCGACCGTCGACCTGGCGCCCTTCACCCTCCAGCGTTTCGCCGAGGGCACACTCCTGGGCGGCGAAGGCGGCGGTCGGACGATCTGGCGGTAGCGCGAAGCACGCCGGACCGCGTTCGGCGCAGCACCCCAGGCGGGCGAAGCGGGTCCGCAGATGCGCGGCGCGTCAGGTGGCCAGCTGGTCCGCCGGCTCCGCCGCGGGGATCATGACCCGCACGGCCACCGCGCCCGCCAGGCAGGCGACCGCGCCGAAGAGGATGGCCACATCCACCGACTGCCCCGCCAGCCACCCGGTCAGCGCCGAGCCGATGGGGAACCCGATGAAGTTGAGCGACATCGAGACGGCGAACGCGCGGCCCATCCAGGCGAAGTCGGTACGTCGCTGGCGCAGGGTGAACAGCGCGATGTCGCCCGGCCCGTTCGCGAGGCCGACGAGCCCGAGCGCGGCAGCCACGACCAGAAGGCTGGCGGCCGGCAGCAGGAGCAGCAGCGCCCCCGCGCAGACGAGCATGGTCAGAATGAGCATGGCGCGTTCCCGCCCGCGACTGTCCAGTCGACCCGTGTAGAACGCGGCGAACACGCCGAACAACCCCTGCACCGCGAACACGGCGCCGACCGCCGCGCTGCCGGCGTGCAGCCGATCCAGCACGATGAGCGGCACGACGATGACCGTCATGCCGCCGCTCAAGTTGAGCAGCGAGATCGACACCCCCAGGCCGCGGAGCGTCGGGTTCCGCCAGACATAGGTCAGGCCCTGCCACGCGTCGAGGAGCAATCGGCCGGTCGAGACGACCTCGCTCTTCGGGTCGGGGATCCGCAGCAGCACCAGGGCGGCCAGCCCGAAGACGCACCCGATCACGGCGATCGCCAGCGCCCCGCCCCACAACTCCACCATCAGCCCGGCGAGTGGCGGGCCGATCACCGTCGCCAGGACGTAGCCGTTCGAGTCGACCGCGTTGACGCGCTCCCACAGATGGCGCGGGACGAGGAGCGGGAACAGGCTGCGCAGGCCCGTCGTGCTGAGTGGGTTGGTGAGCGAGGCGCAGGCGGCGATGACGAGGAGCAACGCCGCCGGCAGCGCGTGCTGCGTCGCGAGCGCGCCGATCAGCACGAGGGCGGCGAGCGCCACCAGGTAGTCCAGCACCACGAGCCGGGCGCGGCCATGCCGGTCCAGCAGCGCGCCCGCGATCGGGCTCACCAGGAGGCCGGGGAAGATGCTGATGAACGTCACGACGCCCGCCAGCGCCGCCGAGTGGTAGTAGTCGAGTGTGAAGAGCACGAGGGCGATGCCCAGCATCTCCCCGGCGATCCGCGCGATCTGCATGCCGAGCAGCACCCTCCAGAGCGAGGGCAGGGCAAGCAGCGCGCGGTAGGAACGGGCGGGGGTCGCGTCGGCCACGACGGAGCATCGTACGGGAAAGCCCTCGGCGGCACCGGACATGCACCAGCGCGGGCCGTGCGCTCGGCGTGAGGGCGGCGGCGCCGGACCTGCACCAGCGCTGGCCGCACGCTCAGCGGGAGGGCGGCGGCTCCTCGTCCTTCGTCAACTCCGGGTTGTGCCACCCCCCGGCACGCGAGATCAGACGGTCGGCCTCGGCCGGCCCCCAGGACCCCGGCTCGTATGTCTGCACGGGGACGGCGTCGTCCAGAATCGGCTCGACGACCCTCCAGGCCGCCTCGACGGCATCCTCGCGGGCGAAGTGCGTCTGCTCTCCCTGGATCGCGTCGAGCAGCAGGCGTTCGTACGGCGGCGCCGCGTCGGGCTCGAGGTGACTTGCGAAGAGCTCCGCGTCCTCACCCGCCATCGCCTCGCCCGGCTTCTTCACCCGGGCGCCCAGCGAGATCGAGACATCCGGCCCGAGCCGGAAGCGCAGGTAGTTGGTGCGGCCCGGCGTCGTTTCGCCGAGCACGGCGGCCGGCGGCCGGCGGAGCTCGACCAGGACCTCGGTTGCCGTCACGGGCAGGCTCTTTCCGGCGCGGATGTAGAACGGCACGCCTGCCCAGCGCCAGGTATCCAGGTGGAGCCGGACCGCCGCGTACGTCTCCACCTGCGAGTCCGCGGCGACGCCCGGGACATCTCGGTAGCCGCGGTACTGGCCGCGCACCACGCTCGATGGGTCGAGCGGGCGGAGCGAATCGAACACCTTGTGCTTCTCGTTCCGGATCGCATCGGGATCCCGGCCGGATGGCGCCTCCATGGCCAGCAGCGCGGTCACCTGCAGGAGGTGGTTCTGGATCACATCGCGGATCGCCCCGGTCTCGTCGTAGAAGCGGCCGCGATCAGCCACGCCGAAGCTCTCGGCCATCGTGATCTGCACGCTCTCGACATACGTGCGGTTCCAGATCGGCTCGAGGAACGAGTTCGCGAAGCGGAAGTAGAGCAGGTTCTGCACCTGCTCCTTGCCCAGGAAATGGTCGATGCGGAAGATCGCATGCTCGGGGAAGACGGCGTGGAGTGTCTCGTTGAGCGCGCGGGCGGAGGCGATATCGTGTCCGAACGGTTTCTCGACGACGACCCGTGCGTCGCCCGCGCAGCCGGCCGCGTCGAGCCCCTCGATCACCGTGCCGAAGAGACTCGGGGGGATGGCCAGGTAATGCACCGGGCGGCGCGCCTCTCCCAGCTCGCGCCGCAACGCCTGGAACGTCGCGTGATCGCCGTAGTCGCCGCGCACGTAGCGCAGGCGGTCGGTGAGCCGGCGGAACGCATCGGCGTCCACGCCGCCGTGCTCCTCGAGACTGGCGCGCGCACGCACGCGCAGCGCGTCGAGGTCTCCATGGCCGGCGACGCCGATCACCGGCATGTCGAGCTCGCCGCGGCGGATCAGGCCCTGCAGGGCAGGGAAGATCTGCTTGTAAGCGAGGTCGCCGGTCGCGCCGAAGAAGACGAAGGCATCCGAACGGGACGCGGCCACGCTCAGGCCTCTTCGGGCTTCTCGACGTGGCCCCCGAACCCGAAGCGCATCGCCGAGAGCAGCTTGTCGCT